>JAQWJE010000043.1 GCA_029248525.1 Candidatus Binatia bacterium | reverse complement strand
TACCTGGGCCTGACGATCAGTGGCTTCCCGAACCTCTTCATGATTCATGGACCCGGTTCGCCGGGCGTTTTTTACAATATGCCGCTCGGAGCCGAGCGACAGATGGGCTGGGTGGGTGATCTCGTGCAGCGTCTGCGCGATCAGAACCTCGGTGCCGTGGAGGCCTCCACGGCCAGCGAAGACGCCTGGGCCGAAGAGGTCACGACTCTTGCCAGCTTCACGCTTTTCCCGCGCACGGATTCCTGGTGGACGGGGGCGAATATTCCGGGCAAGCCGCGCTACTTCTCGGCGTATCTTGGCGGGTCGATCTATTATCAGCGCATCGCGGACGTGGCAGCTCAGGACTATGACGGCTTTGTCTTCGAGAAGTCCCATGATGCCGCGTGAGTACAGGTGAATCGGCCCGACTCTCTGCCTCCGCCGGACGATGAGGTGCGAACTGATACGCGATCCGAAGCGCAGTCCGGAGCGAGTCACGAGGTGATTCTCGAGGCCTATCCGGATTCGGGAATGACGCGGTGGCGGATTTGACGACCGGGAATTCTCGCGAGGGTGCGCTCTTGCCGGTTGTGCTCTCGGGCTCGGATATCTCCTACTTCACCGGGAAGATGGAGAACTACTTTCGTGTGCGCGGAATTCCTTACGAATTGCGTAATATGCAGTTTCCGCGTGACGAGAAAATTCGCAAACGTGAGGTCGGTGTCACCCAGATGCCCACCGTCGAGTTGGCCGATGGCCGCTGGATGACGGATACGACCAAGATGATTCAATGGTTCGAGGCGCAGTTCCCGGAAGATGGTCTTCTCCCCGTGGATCCCTTGCAGGCCTTTCTATGTTATTTCCTGGAAGACTGGGCCGACGAGTGGTGGTGGCGCCCCGCGATGCATTACCGATGGTATTCCGAGGAGGGCTCGCGGTTTGCGGCCTGGCACCTTGCCAGGACCTGCTTGCGCGAGGTGCCGGCGCCGATGGGTTTGAAATGGCGTTATCTGCGACGTCGCCAGCGATCCGGTTATACCGCCGGCGACGGGATCCATGAGGCCAGCGTTGCCGCTGTCGAAGCCGATTACCATCGTCTCCTGCGGGCGCTCGAGACGATCTTTCAAGATCGCCCATTCCTTTTGGGCGACCGCCCCACGCTCGCAGATATCGGTTTCGCCGGCCCGTTCTTTCGGCATTTCGCCCTTGATCCCTTGCCTCTGGAGATCCTTCGAAGGCACGCACCCTCGGTTCTGGAGTGGGTCGCGCGGCTTTGGAAAACGCGGATCGCGGAGTGTCGCGGCACGCTGCGCGACGGGATCCCGGAGGATTTCGGCCCGCTGCTCGACGAGATCGGGGGCACCTACCTGCCGTACCTCAACGCGAATGTGGCGGCTGTCCGCGCGGGAAAAAAGCGCTTTGATGTGAATCTGGGCGGGGCGCAATTTCGCGGTGCGCGCTATTCACGCTATCGCGTCTGGTGCCTCGCGGAACTGCGTTTGCATTATGAGCGAATGCCCGCCAGCGCACAGGCCGCAGGCCGAGTGCTGCTGGAGCGCCACGGTTGTTGGGGTCCGCTGTGGCAAGAAAACGACCTGCCGCTTATGCCGAACCAGGAGCAAGGTTTGCCGTTTCGTGGCGATACAAAGATGGTGGGTTTTGCCGAGTAGTTCGGTTGGGGAGGTATGATCGGATGCGGAAGTGGCTGATTCGAATTCCAATGGTGCTGGTCGCCTTGTTTGCGGGTGCCTTCTGGATGATTTTCCTCTCTTCTCGGCCGCCACTGACAATCGATCCGGCAACTCTTGCCGGCGACGGCAGCCTTCTGGATTATTGCGACCTGCCGGTTCTCGATGGTCGCGGGAAGAAGGCAGCGGAGATCGCCAAGGGCAACACACCGGGCTGTGGTTACGAACATTTCCCGCTGCCGATTCTGGCCGAATGTGGCGAGCCACTCGTTGACGGCGCCGTGGACATCCGGGGCCTTTGGCAAGGCGTCGAGGGCACTCATATCGGCCATGTCGAGCGAATCGAGCAATGCGGGGCCCGGACGGTGGTGACCAGTTCCGGGATCATCCATGACAAGGGGCCCAATCTGACCGGCGGCTCCACATCGAATGATACCGAAGGGGCGGTCTTGTTCACGATCGGCGACCGCGAATACTGCCCGCGCACCTCAGCCGATGTAGTCTGGAACGACGGTGTCCTGGATTTTCATGTCTTTGGGTGGGGGCCGGTCGTGGTCCGGCGTTATCTGCGTGGAGACCAACTGGTTTGGGAATACGCCGATGGCAGCGTGACCATCATGGATCGAATCTGCCGTTTGCCCGCAGACAAGAAGATTCCGAGAAAACGAGGTCCACGCTACAAGGTTCTTTAGGCGATCGGGCAAGTGCGGCGGTCGTGCCTTGAAGTTGCCGATTGACCGTGTTTTCGATTAACCGGATTAGGTGTAACCGGTCGCAGGATGCGGCTGTTGAAACCTGGAGACAAGAACTCGTGAATGAAGACAATCCAATGACCAGTCGGGAATCGCCTGTCGAGAAGGACTCGGGTTGTACGGATACGAGCTGTTGTCCGCCGCAACAGCCTGTAGTTCGAGGCGCCCGCAAGGTGGGTCGCAATGACCCATGTCCCTGCGGCAGCGGTCGCAAGCATAAGAAGTGTTGCGCCTAGGGTAGCCCGAGACAGAGCTGGCGGCTCCGTGGAAAGCCGGGAAAGCCGGGAAAGCCGGGAAACCCTGGGAATCCTGCACCTGGGAGATGAAGGCGGTTGTTCAAGAGTGTCGCGTGTCGTATCCTCATCGGAATGAAGCTGAGCCTGAAATTTGCGCTTGTTACGATGTTGATGCTCTCAATGGCCGCAATCTCCTGCGGGGATAGCCAAGAGCTCCCAAGTGAGGCCAGGGGCTTCGAGATCATCGAGATTCGCCCTGACGGTACGCTGCGGGCGTGGATCAGCCCCGAGATTACCTATGATGAATTTATCGCGCTCGAGGTGCCCGCGGGTTGGATCAAGAATCAGCCTCGCACGGGGAGTGCTTCTGCAGAAACCGACTCTGTGAGAAGCAGATTTCTCCGTTCTCCGGATGCCAGCGAAGAAGGAGAGATCGTTATCGAGGAGCTCTTCGGGTTTAACTGGTTCCACGCAGCAACGATCATCGATTCGAATGTGCCCCTGGATGATTCCGGCATCCTGAGAGGGGTGCGCGTGCGGAAGTTCCACGAGGTTACATTTGGCGCCGGCAGTCAGCTTGTCCTGTTGGAGTCGCCCGGTGGTGATCTTTATTTTCGGATCGGTCGCGATGCCGACCGCACCGTGGATGTGCCGACGATCCCCGAAGGCTGGACCTTGGCCGAGGTCACCACCCCCGGTGAGCTGGTGCTCCTCCTGGCTCCGGAAAACATCGTCATCCGCACCGATAACGAGGACTCCTTCCAGGGGCCGCTTCCAGAGCTTGAGGCATTGCTCTAATTCCCAGGACCCACCCGCGTGGGCGGCGGCCGATCAACCGCCACGTGTCTTGGTCTCGGATTTCGTTCGTGTCGATTCGCGACAGCGGGCGCTGCTTCCCGTCGAGCCGCACAAGCGCCAGATCTAATCGCGCAGGAGTCTTGCGGGGTCGCGGCCGTTCACAAAGCCGATGAACGGAAAGAGCATGCTGTATCCCAGAAGGGATTGGACCTTCGGGCTGCATTGCTTTGCCCGTTCCCGCGAGATGGCGAGGCAGTAGTTCTCCTGCTGGCGCGCCCAGGGTTCGCAATACTGCGTCGTGGCAGCAAGCCTTGGCTTGTCGCTGTTGTTCGGGCCGGCGCAATGCCACATGGTCCCCAGAAAGAAGACCGCCGATCCCGCTGGCATGACGGCAGGAACCATCTTGCTGACATCGATGTCGGCAGACGGCACATCTCCCCATAAATGGCTTTTGGGATAGACCAGAGTCGCGCCATTATCCTCGCGGAAATCGTCGAGCGCCCAGATCAGGGCTGCACCGATCGGTTTTCGGGGGCGGGGCAGCGGGTAGAATCCATCGTCATGATGCAGCGGTTGGCGAATTTCGCCCGGCATCACCTTGATCACCTGGAGTTGGGAGAGAAGGTAATTCGGCATGAAGAGCCGATCGAGCAGGGCCATCACCAGCGGGTGCTCGACGACCGGATTACACGAGAGCGTTTTCTCGATCACCGAATAGATGCGGCGTGTTTTATAACCTTCGAACTCGGTCCTGCCGTCATGTTCGAGAAGCGGATCGGTTTCCCGTCGGATGGTTTCGATCTCTTCGGGCGAGAGCAGGTTCGGCAGAATGACATAGCCTTCCTCCTGCACGGTCGCGATCAGGGAGTCGAGATGGTCGCTGTCGATTCCGTATTTACGTTCGGCCTCCGCGAGGGCGGATGCCTGCTTCTCGAGGACTTCGTCTCGAACGGTGCCGTCTTCATTTGTATAGGCGCGAGTAGCCATAAGTATGGCATTTCTAGCAAGCCTCAGGCTTTGGATCTATCGGAAAAAACAACTGGCGGCCGGCTTGCGGGAACTGCGGGTTTTCTACCTCGCTTCATGCGAGGCTCGTTCGGCCAGAAGTGCTGCGGCGGGCGCCGCCGCGTGACGGTTGACGCTTGCTGGCCTCGAGGTCGTCTCGGGGCAGCCGTCCATCTTGTCGATCCAGTTCTGCAGCCGTGATGCCGCATGCTGGTCGACCATGCTGGTCGCGAGGGGCGGCATGCGGTGTTCGCCGGTATCGGTCATCCGCCACCACAGGGCCGAGCGTTCTGCATCTCCCGGTGCCAGGCGCAGAAGCCCTTCGACCGGGATCACGCCGAATTCGACGTCCTCACCGCAAAGGCCCGCATTCTCCGGCCAATTGGGGAAGCGAAGATCGATATCGGTGCGCGCAATCCCTTCCGGCGCATGGCAGAAAGAGCAGTTTGCATGCAGGTATCCTCCGATGGCCTCCTCTTCCTCCTCGACGTTTTGTTCAACCCCGGACCACCGGGGAAACTGGACCTCGGCCCGCAGGCGTCTGGCGAGGTTCGGCTCCAGCGCGCCGAGGCCGATGAGTTCCTCTACCGGATCGGGTCCCCCCTCGGTTGGTCGTAATTGTGCCAGTTCTGCTCCGAGGGTTCGGCCGGCACTGCTGGAATGACAGCGCAGACATTCCTGCCGGCCGGGGAAGCGCCAGGCAGAATCGGACAGACCCTCGATCACGCGCGTGGCGCCCGAGGAGCCGACGAGTTCTGCGGTCCGGCCGTCTTCGTCCCAGGCATAGGAGAGCCCGTTCCATCCCCCGTCGGCATGCCTGGATAGAAGCCTTGTTTCGATGGGGTTTCCGGAGATGGAAAATTCCTTGGCAAAGACCGTGCCCGGCGGGAAGTCGAGGTCTCCGTGCTCTCCGATATCAATGGTCGCACCCGGCGGAAGACTCAGCCAGCGGCGCTTGGTGGCTCCGTCAGACCAGAGCGGAATATTGATTCCATAGCCCAGCATGGCTGCGCCATTGTCCGGTCCGCATCCGGTTTCGGAAAGTGTGTCCGGAAGCGTGGGGTCCTCATCGGCATGGTAGTTCGCGAGGCGAAAAATAGGGCCGCGCGCACTGAGAACATAGATCTCGCCATCTGGGTCTTGTGCAAAGCTGGTGATCGGTAGCTCGGTATGGGCAAGCAGGCGTTCCCGCACGTTGCCGTCGGCGGTCGGGAAGAGTCCCGAGATCCGTCCGTTGCAGAAATCGGAAAAGAGATAGATGCCATCGAGGTCCGGCCATTTGTTTCCCCGGTAGACAAAGCCCCCGATGACCGCACAACCGCCACCGCGGTCATACCAGTACACGGGCGGTTGATAGCGGTCGAGGTCACAAGGCGGGGTGCTGCACGCCGCGGCCTCGACGACCGGCCAGCCGTGATGGCTCCCTTCTTCCAGAAGGTCGATTTCTTCAAAGCGGCGTCCACCGACGTCTCCGACCCATATGGCTCCGGTGCTCCGATCGAAGCTCCACTGCCAGGGGTTCCGGAAACCCCAGGCAAGGACGTCGGCGGGAACCTCGACACCCAAAAGGGGGGAAGAGCCGGGTTGATCGACGTAGAGCGCCAGGAACGTGCCTTCTGCGGAGTCCGGACGGCCAGCCTCCTCGGGGCGGTTCATCTCGCCGAGGCCCACAATCAGCCTTCCGGGGTCCTCCGGGTCAAATCGCAGAGTACCGCCATGATGGACCGGATGGACATTCCCGTCTTCCGCCCGCCAGCAGTTGTTGCGCCGTTCAAAGAGGATGCGAAAGGGTTCGGGATCCAGGTGCAGATCAGCCCCCTCGGACTCGCGATGCAATTCCGCGATGATCTGGAGCGGGCATTGCTCGGGTACGCCTTGGTTCAGTACCGCGCTGATCCAGACGCGGCCATCGTCTGGCCAATTCGGGTGCAGCGCAAAGCCGATCAGTCCGGCTTCGCCGTGATCGGGCCCCCAGGGATCGAGTACCCTATCCCGCCAGTCGAGGATCTCGACGGGCTGATTCCCCTCGCTATCATACCGAACCAATCGGCCTCTTTGGTCGAGCAAGACAAAGCCATCCCCCTGAGGTTCCCACTCGAGGCCGATCAGTGATTCTGCCTGTACTTCAGGAAAAACTCGCACCAGAACGGTTTCACCGCTGGTATGCCGATCTCCGGGAGGCAGGCACAATGGCCCCTCGAGAGGGGCTTCGGAAAAGGATCCCCCACCCGAGCAAGCCTCGATCAAGATCGAGAACAATACCAGCAGTGCTCTGCGCCCATGCATCAGTCATCCGGGGGCCGCGGCCCCCTGCAGGCAGCGTAGGTGTATCGTCGTCTCGATGCGAGCACTCAGTCGCTGACCTCGCAGAGCTCACCCGACCACCCACTCTCACAAGTACATGTCGCTACGCCGGCGTTGTCGGCGCAGTTGCCGTGGACGCAGGGGCTGGGGTAGCAGGCCGAGTTCGGTGGCGCGGGGATCGGGCAGACATCTTGTTGCCAGGGCATCTGGTACTCGGTGGTGATCGCCGCGCCGCAGCGGTGCTCGCCCGGGACCTCGGCGACGCCCAGGATTTGCGAGATGCGCTCGTACTGGGCGACGCGGTTGAGCATCTTTGCATTCGTGTTGGTGCCGCACTCCTGGTTGCCGTTGACGTTATTGATGGTCTGGGCGAAGCCGCTGCTGCCTGCCGGGATACAATCGCCGTAAAGTTCGGGATTGTGGAAGAGCATATGCGCTGACGGGATATAGGCCCCCCCACCGAAGTCGCGGCTGTTCATCCAGTAGTAGATGCCGCTCAGCCAGGCCGTGCCGCGCGCTGTCGGCAGCTTGGCGACGATCTCGGGCGGCACAAAATCCCGATTGAATGAGGCGAGAAGGTAGGGATTCTGGAGGAGGTGATTGTCCAAATCGAGCAGATTGTCCAAATCCCTGTAGTTGTCGTTCCAGCTCAGCTGAATCGGCCCCCGGCCCCAGTACTGACAATCCCGCGCGTCGCCGGTCTGCGCGCAGCAGAATTCGCCGACGGGCTCGCCGTAATACCCCGTACTTGCCGAACAATTCATGTCGGGGCCGTAGTTGCCCGAGCAGGTACTCTCGGTTTCCTTGCAGGCCAGTTCTTCCCAGAGGGTCAGCCCGCAGTTCTGGCCGTCCTCGCTGTCCCAGGTGCCGGTCTCCTGCGTGACGTTGGCAAAGAATGCAGCCAACTCCTGTCGGTTGCGGGTCCCGTCGCCGACATTGGCAAACGCAAGAAGGTCGGTGAGGTCCCGGTCCTTGATGAACTCCATCACCTCGAGCAGGCCGCGGTAGGTGTACATGGGTTTTCCGTCGGCTGCGAAGGGCAGAATATCGCCCCCAATGTCACGCATGCAGATCGAGCAGTTTGTCCCGTTCGGCGCGAATCCGGCACCGTCGGCGCAGGGGAAGATCTGGTCAAATTCGGCCTGAGTCAGCCAACTGGAAAGGCCTGTGTCCGGAAGCGGTTCGGTGTCAGGTTCGGCCGGGAAAACAGGATCCGGCAGGGTGCTGTCGAGGTCCATCTCGAACTCGCACGCGCTGCCATTGAATTCACAGGCGGAGGGCTCGAAGGTGTCTGTCGAGAATGCCGTGAAGTGAATATCGAGCCAGGTTTCGGTCGGGAGGAAAGTTGCGCTGCCACTATTGGAAAACGCATAGTGGCCGTCGGCATAGGAATCCAGAATGCCGCCGCCCCAAGGCGTACCGTCGATCGCATCATCGAGGTCGAACTCCAATGTCCAGCCGCTGGTGATCGGGGCGCTGTAGTTGATCACGCGCAGACGCGCGTTGTAGCCGCCGACCCACTCGCTGGTTTTCGAAAAGCGCACCACGAGAGCATCTGTCTCCGGTTCCGGATCGGGGCCGGAGTCGCCGAGGTTCTCGCAGCTTTCGTTGGCGGCTGCGTCGTCGATGGCATCGCAATCAGGCTCGGTGCCCCCGAATTGGCCAATCATGCGGCAAGTCCGACAAAGGACGCGCTCGGTCACGCAGTCGCTAAAGCCGTTTCCCAGGCACTCGCCGGGAAACATCGCGCCGAAGTCCTGGTCTGCACAAACGCCGCTCACGGCCTTGTCAATTTTGCTGGCGAGTTTGGCGAATTTGCCACTCGGATCGGTAGCAAGTTCATCGACGCAGGCCGCGAGACCCGCGGCCGACTCGATCGGGTTCGTCGCGCTCTTGAGGCCCAGTTTTTGGCATTTCTCGTAGAGCTTGATGCCTGTCTGCGAAAGCTTGCCCCAGGCCTTCATGATGCTCTTCTGGCATTTGGTGCCGCGTATCTGCGTTGCCCCCGATACGATGGCTGCATCCAGATCATCACCCAGAATGTCGTCAACGAGCGCGAGCTCTTCCGAGATGGCGGCCGTATTCAGCTCTGTTGCCCCGGCAAAGCCGTAGGCGGGCAGGGATCCGCAAAATGCGCCGGCAAACAAGTTTGTCTTTGCCGTCTGGATTCCCAGTTTGCCGCTGGCGTCGTTGTCGATGCAATCGCGGGCCGACGCGACCTTGCCTTTGGCCGCATTCTGGAGGCAATTGGCGGCCTCCTTGTTCTGCGCCTTGGCAACGGTTCGGACCTGCTTGGTCATCTTGGCGACACATTTCATGTCGTCTTTTCCGAGAGCAGCCGAAGCCGGTGGGGTCGAAAACAAACTTGCTCCGAGGGCGATAGCGAGCATGAAGACCAAGTGGCGTCGGACGGCGGCGTAGCAGGTTGCGAGAGGCATGGAGGGCTCCGGTTTTCGATTTCGTGTCGTTGGTTTCAGGTTTTCCGCTGCCGAATCGAAGCAAATAAGCGCTCAGGTCCGGTCGGTCGAATAGCATAGCCTATCGCGGTAGCGCTGCCCGGGCAATATGTGCTCCTTGCGGCTGAGGGAGGTCCGGAACCCCGGAATTAGCGTCCGAAATTCAGGGAAGTTAGGCTATTTCCGACCCGCTCGGGCAGGATGATAAATCGGACCGACACCCAACTGCTGTCGAAAGCCCTGTCGCGCGGATCGACAAATTTCCCTTCAGGAAGGCACCGAGAATGGCTCATGAAAAAAACGCTCCAGTAGATTCCGAGAGGGGAGTCACACAAATCATCACAGTCGATTGTCATCCGGATTGTGTGGCTGAGGTCGAGGCGGCGACCTGTCAATGGATCGCCGCAGCCTCGGATGTGGAAGGGCACCGGGGTGCAGGCGTTTTTTGCACGCGACCGGGAGACCAGATGCGAGTGCACGTTGTGCGTCAGTTCGAAAACATGAAGACCTTGCAAGCATCGGGTGCCGCGGACGCGGCCCGCGCCCTGCGCGCCAGCATGGAGTCCTCGACCGAGGGCGAAGTTGATGAGCGGATCGTGCCGGGGATGCAGAATTGGCTGGACCTCGCGACGCCGAGCCGCGAGGTGATGCCGACGCGTTTCAAGATGACGGTCCTTATGTTTTTGGGCATGTTCCCGATCAGCATCGGCGTCCACCATTTGTGGAAGCATTTTCCGGAGATGATGGAATTACCTGCGCTTGTGAATGCAGGCCTCATGACGGGGGCGGTAACGATTGTCACGATGAATCTTGCGATGCCGGTTTTGATGTATCTGTTCGCTGGATGGTTTGACTCAGGTTCCGACGCAGCCGATTGCTGAGGGGTCGGACTGTTTTGCGCCAGAGCCGTAATCCTGGCCACCCGGAGAGATTCGCTTGATTGGTGGAAACAGTGTTGCCAGTCATTCTGCTGCTGATGAATGATTCCAGACGCAGGAGGCTCTGACTTGTCGGGGCCAAGTGGTGGCGGCCCGCCCGCGCCAACTTGCGGTTGAGCAAAGCACTCGCTGAGCGAAGTTCTTGCAGTCACGGCCCTGTCCGGTCTAGGGTCGGGGGATGCTTAACTCGAGGACGATTTTCGCAACAGCGGGTACGGTCATTTTGGGTTTGGGTCTTCTGTCGTGTGGCGGGGATTCCGGCGGTTCCGGAGGGGAACCTGTGGATCCACCACCATGTGAGGGGCCGAGTTGTGGCGAACCGGTTGTGGAGATTGAGTTGGTCGTTGCCGACCCGGACCGATGTGCCAATACGGACCAGCGACATTGCCTGCTGCCGTTTCCGAACGACACCTTGACGGTCGGGGACGAAGCGATGGACACCGGCCGGCGGCTGAATCTGGTGCGCGAGTCCATGATTCAGAATACCGCCGGCGTTTACGTCGAGACGAAATTCATCAACGGAAATGATGGTTGGAGTCCGGGTGCGGCGGCAGCCACGCATATACCGAATCTGGATCTGGAGGCGTCGCAAATTCCACCACTGGTCGACCTTGCGCGTTCGCTCGATGTGGACGCCACGACGATTCTTCTGGATGCGACCACAGGGGAGCGGATCCCGCATTGGGGCGAATTGGACCAGAATGTCGAAAACGATGGGGACCGACTTTTCTTTATGCGCCCGGCCGTGAATCTGGCTTACGGTCATCGCATCATTGTCGCGATCCGCACGCCCGTGGATACAAATGGTGCCGACATTCCCGCGGGTGATGTGTTCCGTGCTTACCGGGATGATCTGATTTCAAATATCCCCGAGGTCGAAGCGCAGCGTCTGCGTTACGAGGAGATCTTTGCGGCACTTGATGAGGCCGGCGTCGCGCGCGGAGGGCTCTATCTGGCTTGGGATTTTACGGTGGCCAGCTCGCGCAATATGACCGAGCGATTGTTGCATATTCGCGATGATGCATTTGGGGATCTCGGGACCGCCGCGCCGCAATTTTCAGTCGAAGAAGTCGAGGAGCCGTTGGACGACCGGACATTGCGTCGCATTAACGGGACTTTTGAGGTTCCGCATTATCTGACCAAGGATGGCGAGACGGGCGGGGAATTTGTGTTCGGTGACGACGGCCTGCCGGTGCGCCAGGGGACTTATACGGCGAGATTCCGCTGCATTGTGCCCCAAGCGGCCTTTGATGAAGCTGGCGCTGCGGTTCCGGCGCGGCCCTCTCTTTATGGCCACGGGCTTTTGGGGAGCGAGCGCGAGGTTTCCGCCGGGAACGTGCGCGATATGGCCAATGAACATAATTTTGTCTTCTGTGCGACGCGTTGGCTCGGAATGGCGGAAGAGGATGTGCCGACGGCTGTTGCTCTGCTGCAGGACCTTTCCAACATCAATGCGCATGCGGACCGATTACAGCAGGGTGTCCTTGCGTATCTCTTCCTGGGGCGTTTGCTGATTCACCCCGACGGCTTCGGTTCCGACCCTGCATTTCAGGGACTCGGGCAGAGCGTGATTGATACTAGCGAGCTCTATTATGACGGCAATTCGCAGGGCGGGATCATGGGAGGCGTCTTGATGGCGGTCGCGCAGGACTTCACCAAGGGGGTGCTTGGGGTGACGGGAATGAATTACAGTCTCCTGCTGCAGCGCAGCGTTGATTGGGACGCCTACCGCGCCATCTACGAGCCTTCTTATGATGAGCCTCTAGAGGCGTCTCTCGGCCTTCTGCTTATCCAGCTTCTGTGGGATCGAGGCGAGGCCAATGCGTATGCAGCACATATGACCGACGATCCTCTGCCGAATACGCCCTCACATAAGGTCCTTCTGCATGTGGCTTTTGGGGACCATCAGGTCGCTCCGGCGTCGGCTGAAATCGAGGCGCGAACGGTGGGCGCCAAAATGCATCGGCCGATGGTTCTCGACGGGCGTTTGCCCGACGTGGAACCAGGGTGGGGGATCGAGACGATTCCGGAGTATCCCTATGAGGGCAGTGCGATTATTTTCTGGGATTCCGGTTCACCCACGCCGCCCACGGTCAATTTGCCACCTCGAGAAGGCCGAGATTCTCACGAGGATCCTCGTCACTACGTCGATGTGCGTCGGCAAAAGGCGGCTTTCCTCGCGCACGATAGCGTCGTGATCGACGTCTGCGCCGGGGAGGCCTGCGTGATTCCTCCGCGATAATTGGCCTCAGTCAACGCAACTCAGTAAAGAGACGCAAGTGAACGAAACACCGACGTACGAACCCCGCCCCGGACCTCTGAACGGAATCCTTGTTCTGGACCTCACTCATGCGCTCTCGGGGCCTTATTGCACCATGCTGCTGGGCGAAATGGGAGCACGCGTTATCAAGGTGGAACGTCCTCCGCACGGGGACAGTGCGCGCGCGTTTCCTCCGTTCGTGGATGGCGAGCCGGAGTTCTACAATACCTTCAACCATGGCAAGCAGAGCCTGGCCGCAGACCTCGAGAGCCCGGAGGATCGACCTTTGATCGAAGCGCTTGTGCGCCGGGCTGACGTGCTGGTGGAGAATTTTCGTCCCGGCACTCTCGAGAAATGGGGACTCGGCTGGGATACGGTTCACGAGTGGAACCCGTCTCTGGTCTACGCCTCGATCAGCGGATTCGGACAGACGGGTCCGGAGTCCTGGGAGGGGGCCTATGATGTGGTCATCCAGGCCGAATCCGGATTGATGAGCGTGACCGGGTTTGCCGACGGACCGCCTGTGGTCACCGGGACCTCGCTGGCAGACTACCTCTCGGGCACCAACGCTTTTGCTGCGATCAACGCAGCGCTGGTCCAGAGCCGTACCTCGGGGGTCGGCTCTCGGGTCGACGTCGCGATGCTGGATTCGCTGCTCGGGATTCTCGGGACACAAGTTTTCAATTATCTGGCCAATGGGGTCGAGCCCCATCGCATGGGCAACGGGAACTCCACGATTGTTCCGTTCGATATTTTTGACGCAGCCGACGGTCCCCTCGCAATCTGTGCGCCGGATGAGAAGTCCTTCGGTCGGCTGGCGGGGGTCCTGGGCCACGAAGAGTGGCTCGCGGACGAGCGTTTCCAGGAACTGGTTGGCAGGATTGCGAATCGAGACGAGATTCTGGCGGCCATCCAGAAAGCTGTCGCGGACCGTCCCCGGGATGAGTTGGCCAAAAGCCTGCAGGAAGCGGGCGTCCCCTCGGGGCCTGTGCGTACGGTCCCGCAGGCGATTGATTCCGCGCAATCGCATGAGCGCAATATGGTTCTGGAAATCAAGGGGACCGGGATGCGGATCCCCGGACATGCAATGCATATCAGCACGCTGAGCGACGACCCGTCCCGCCCTCGTGCCGCGGCTCTTGGAGCCGACAGCGAGGCGATCCGCAAGGAGTTTCTCGACTAGTTTTCGGTGGCGCCCTGTTTCTGCAGTTCGTCGATCGGGTCGCCGGCGATGAAGCGGGCGGCAAGCTTGTCGGCATCAAACTCCACACCGATCGGGTTTTGTATAAAGACATCGCTGGACATGAAGTCCTGCGCCTGTTGCTCGGTTTCGAAGTTGTCCACTTGCAACTCGATCCGATTCCCATCGGGGTCGGCGTAGTAAAGCGACGTCGTCGGTCCGTGGTTGATCGACCAGACCGGGACGATGCCAAGTTCTTTCAGGCGCAGGTAGCTCCCGAGCAGGGCCTCCAGCGAGGAAAACGTGTAGGCGACATGGTCGAGTCCGGCTGCTCCTGGAGGTGCCTGATCGGTCACGGGTGTGACTACGAGGGCGACTCTGTGATGTTCGGCATCGTAGGTCAGAAAAGCGATGAAGGGGGCCTCGTGGACGACGTGCATCCCGAGAAGTTTTTCGTAAAACGCAATCGATGCTTTCAGGTCCGTGACTCGCAGGACGAAGTGGGCAAAGTTGGCCGGTTTGACCACAGTCTTGTTGTCGAGATCTCGGCTCATGCCAGTGTCCTTAGCAGCCGCTCAAAGATTCTTCACGCCTTTGTGCTTGCTTGCGGCGAGCCCGAACGCATTTGCTCGTGTTGCCGTCTTCTCCGTCTCAGGTGAGGTCTCCGAGGGTGACGTGCACAGGAATCGAACTCATCCTCGGTATTCCCGTGTAGGGCTCCTGATAGTCCAGATCTGCACTGGCCAGTGCGCCCGTATGGTTGCCCATAGAGTATTCCTGCGGCTCGGAGGGGTCCGATCCTGCTTTCAGTCGGTCGAGATCGATCCCGTAGGCATGGCTCATGGAGACCACGCCCTCGCGGAGTTCGTTGGACTCCTGCACGACCGCGTGAATGGTGGCGCGGCGCGAAGAGATCGAGACGATCTTGCCATTGTCGGCGCCGATGCGCTCCATGTCCGCGGGGTGCATAAACAGTGGATTATGAGGGCGCTCACGGACCAGATCCGCTTGGTCGCGACCCAGAGAGTTCAGGGTATGTTTCTGCCTTCGGCTCAAAAGCCGGAACGGGAATTCTTCGTCGCCCGGGAGAGCTCCCTGCTGTAGAGCTTCGTCGAGTTGTTCCATCATGATCGGGTTGCCGAGTTCGAGAAACGAGGTGCAATCCGGATCCCGCGGCAGAACCACGGCATCGGGGTCTTCGTAGAGACGTCCGGCCTGGTGCTTGCGCACCTCGGACAACGGGATACGCGAGCCCTCGGTGAGCCAGTCAAAAAAATCGTCTGTAGTCGGCTTGTTTTCCATGTCGAGGGAAACAAAGCGCCCGTCGGGATCGCCCGGGTCTCGGAGCAGGCCGAAGTAGACTTGCAGGGGCAGCTTCATCTCTCGCGCCAGGTAGTAAAATAATTCCCAATCTTCGAGGAGCTCGGATCCTTCGGGGGGGGCGACCAGAGCCTCGCGGTAGGCCGCATAGGGGACTGGATATCCCCAGCCCGGCGAATGAGTCTCGAGTTCTTCGAAATCGTAGCTCAGCGCGGGGATCTCCGGGACCAGTTTGGGCGGGATGACGTAGTCCGCGTAGCGCGCCGTCTGGTTCATCTTCGGGTCGAGCACAACGAGCAGGTCCAGTTTTTCCAGAGCGGCGCGCGTCTTGATCTGATCGGGCCAGGCGGTCAATGGATTGCCGCCCAGGCAGAAGAGCGCACGGATCTGGCCGTCGCCCTCGAGCAAGATCTCGTCAGCAAGCGCACCTGTTGGCAAACCGCAGGCAGTGTTGGAGAGCCCGCGAACCCGCAATGCGGGCGGAAAGCCCCAGGCAACGGGCATGGGTTCCAGCGGTTGGGCGCGTCGCGGTCCCTTGGGTACGAGCACGCCGGGGTTCGGGACCCGGTCACCTTGCTTGGCACGAAAGCCGCAGAGCGTGATCAGGCAAGCCAGAAGATACTCGGCCAGAGTTCCCCGCGGCGACATATTGGACCCGGTACCGGCGCTGGCGCCACCGGTTTTGGCGTTGGCGAAGATCCGCGTGGCCTCGCGCAGTTGATCGGCCGGAATGTCAGCGCGTTTCTCCACGAACTCAGGTGTAAATGGTTCGACGTGCTGGCGCAGTTCTTCGAGATTCTTGCCGTTCTCGGCAACGAAGTCCTTGTCCTCAAGCCCTTCTGCGAGCACAAGACGAACCATGCCGGCCAGGATGGTCGCATCCTCGCCGGGAACCGGTTGCAGGTGGACTCGAGCCTTCTGTGCGGTTTCGCTGCGTCTGGGATCAATCACGATCAGTTTGATTCCACGCTTTACCGCTCGGTGCAGGTGCCAGTTGGGATTGATCGTGGGGACGCCGCCAAGGCCCGATACCGCCGGGTTGGTGCCGATGAACAACCATGTTTCCGCCTCGGCGAATGCAGTGCCGCCCGCGTGCCATTTTCCGTGCAGGGCGCGTGCCAGGAGTTTTCCGGGTTGGTCGATCGAGCCGCAGCTGAATGACATCGGAGAACCCAGTGCATCCATGAACGCACCGGATACCATGCCGCCCGGAGGGGCCAGCGCGTAGGTGCCCGAGTAGAGGGCCACAGAGGCAGGGCCGTGCTTGTCGACAATTTCACTCAGTCTCTCGGCAATCCCGGAAACGGCGGTTTGCGGTGAAACGGATTGGAATTCTCCGTTCGCGTCTTTCTGCAGAGGGCGGAGGATTCGGTTGGGGCCGTATAGGTGCCCCTCGATATCGCGGCCTCTGCGGCAGGAGTACCCATGCGACGCGGGATCATCCGAGTCGCCAATCAAACTCTTGACCCGTCCATCTACGATTTCCATGAAGACACCGCAGGAGATCATGCAGGTCCGACAAATGGCGCGCGTTTTTTCTTTGCCTTTAGAATTTTTCATAGCTACTCGCGGGTCGAGAAATCCCGTTTGCCAACATCCATCAACCCCATGCAAGGTGTCAAGCACTGGCGATCTCGCGCGCCCTTCTATTCCCTCATGCCTGGGCCCTGTTAGAGGGTGAGCAGGTAGAGCAGGAGATTTTTCTGGCGAGTGTCGGAGAGCTCTTGGTAGGAGGTCCGCACGGATGCGGCATCTCCTCCATGCAGAAGGATGGATTCGTCCAAAGTTGTGGCGCGACCGTCATGGAGGAAGGTCGCATGCCCGGTGACCCATTCCTGAAGGCGGATTCCCCAAAGGGGTGCGGTTCGCCACTCGCACCGGTCCGCAGAACCCTCGTCGTTATCCGCACAAAGGTCCTCGCCCATATTCCAGAGGAGCAAGTCGGTGAAAGGCCGGATGGTGATGTTCCGGAACTGAGCGACTGGATGAAAGTCGCCCGTTTGCATCTCCGGGCGGTGGCAGCCTGCGCAGCCAATATCCCGGAAGGTCCTCTCTCCGTCGAGGACATCAGGGTCAGTGATGGTCAATTGGTCGGGTACGCGAAGTCGTGTATTGGCCTGCTGGGCGATCTGGGCTCGCGGGTGTCTCCGTACCGGCACGCCGAGTCCCCGGATATAGTCTTCGATCCTGTCGACAAATCTCTCGTCAGGGTTCTCGACTCCGAGGTCCAATACGAACGCTTTCTCGATCTGGTCTCGCAGGGTTGGTTCGCTGGCCTTCCATCCAAATCGCCCCGCAGGGATTTTGCCGCCGCTCTGTCGCGCGAAGTCCTCGATGGTGCTGTCGTCGACAGCTTCGAGAAGTCCGAGTCCAATCAACGACGGCGCGACACGGAGGTCTCCAGCCTCGTTGATAAACCCCTGGCGCAAGCGATCAGCTCGCCCGGGGGGTGCGGCTTTGCCCAGTTGGAAATGGCAATGGACACAAGTGCTGCTCGCTGCATCCGGACTGCCGCCAACCGCGAAACCACCATTGCCGGGCAAGCGTTCCCCCAGAAAACTGGCGCGAAAAATTTCGCGCCCGAGGGTGAATTGATGCAGGCGGGCCTGATCAATGCCGAGAAAGGGCTGGGATAGTTCGAACCCCGGTGTGCCATGCGCGAAATTTGTCGTGGGTCCCGCAGAGAAGTATCGGGCGGTATCCCTCTCCAGAGTGATTCCGCCCGCTCCGGCGCGGTAGCGCAGAATGTCCGAATAGTACTGAGGGAAATTGCCGCCAAGTTCGCGTCGGGGCGTGAACTCGAGGGTGACGATCTCCCTGCGCTGTCGGATCTCGGCCCACGAGCGCCCGCGAATCGAGTCCACCTGCGCGTAAAGCCGGCTCGCCATCCAACCCGGATCGTCATTGGCCGGACCCTCCGGGCTGCCCTTGGCCATGAATGTGGCCCCGGTGAACTGAGGAGGGTCGGCAAAGCCGGGATTGAGGATATGGTCGTAGGTGAAATTGACCATGCTCAGGGGGGCATCGGGTGAATAGACCTGAACCTCCAACCCTTCGGGTCGATCGATGAGAATGATTTCATAGGCGCTCCCTTGTGCGTATTGGTCGATGTAGGCGTCGTGATTCAGGTCACTCTCGTGGCGGTCTCGAAACCGTTCCGCGAGTCGAGTCGTGATTGTCTCGCCATCGGTAGAGATCAAGCCAGCGCCATCTGTCCGGCTCCCCGCCGGAGAGGATCCGTCCGCACCAGGAGGAGCCGTTGGCGTCGCTGGCGGTGTTTCTGCCGGGGTTGGCGCAGCCGTTCTTTCGGGGCTCGCTCTTGGCGTTGGCGGCGTCGCCGATGGCGTGACCGCGGGCCCGGGTGGCAGCGGGGGGAGGCCATTCGCGCATGGGCTTTCGATCGACGTCAGGCTTGCCTGACGGGTGATGCGTCGCGGACCGGTCAGACATTGTCCACCGTCGACTTCGACCTTGAATTCAATGTCGACGGTTTCTCCAAGGTCGACAAGTTGAGAGACGTCACGCAGGAAATGACCATCCACGCGCACGCCGGGGCGACAATCATTCTCGAGGCAAAGATAGTGGAAGCTCGCGCTCCAGCCCTCATCGACGTGGAAAAGCTGTCCGTCCGCATTGATCCCGAAAATTGCCTCAGTTGCGTCGACGATTGGATCAGGGTCGACGGCAGGGTCCGGGGTCGCGCTGGGTAGGGGGAGGGGCGTGGGCGCGTCCGGAGGATCCAGATGAAAGAATCGCAGGCGATCCACGTTCATGGCGGTATCCCCCTCGGCAAAGATGAGGGAGAAATCAGAGTTGGCCGGTATCGCAAATGGGAAAGATGCGACGCCGTAACTCCCCACCCAGGCTCCGGTGGATGGAAAATCGATGGACCCGACCCGTTCTCCATTAATGAAAACAGATAAGGATCCGGGTCGGGCCGCAGCGTATCTTATATTTACCGTGGTCGATTCCGGGACATTCGCGACCCGCACGCCTGCTCCTGATGAGCCCAAATAGGCAACGCCCTGCCGACCGCTGGCATTTTCATCCGAATAGACCGCCGCCGCTCCGAGAATGATCCCGGATTCGGCCTCGATGAAGGTTGATGGAGCCGAGCTTCCACACCCTGGGAGAATCATCGAGAGCGCAAGGAGAATCCCCGGGAGAATGCATCGGTAATTGCCTTGGTGAATGCCAGGCTGCATCGTCGCATTCTTCAGGTTGGCGTTTCCCGAAAATGCGAGCGATTGAACCAGCATAGTCCCCCTTGTCCAGCTTGGAGGATTCGCCGAGCATAGGGTGCAAGGCGAAGGTGCTCCGACTGGAATGAAGTTCAGACGGAAGGGGCGACGCAGAATTCAAATTCAGGATCGATCAGCGAATCGTTCCCGGATGGCCTGCAGGGCGAGGCCAGGCCAATTCACAGTCGCACCGACGGCGCCGACTTCGTAAAGCCTTCGCAGGTCGTCCTGGTTGTGCACGCCCCAGCCTCTCACGTCCAGCCCGCGATCCGTGGCGTGGGCCATTGTATGCGGCACCAAGTCGGCTGCACTTACCCCGATCTGCTGGAAGCCGGCTGCGGCGGCCTCGTCTGTCCAGAACTGCTGGATTTGCTCGTGCGATAGGCCCTCGAGTTCGGAGCTATATCGAGAGTTCCGAGTGTCTTTCATATTACGCCAGAGCAAGAGGCAGAGCGGGATCTCGGGGGCGAGTCGCTGGACTTCGCGCAGGCGATCCACCGAGAAAGAAGACACGGTCACCCGTTCGCGCAAATCGAAGACATCGATCATTTGCAGGAGTCGCAGCGGGAGGAGATCGTCATCGCCTTTCAGCTCGACATGGTAGTGCACGTGGCCATTCATCTGCTCGAAAACGGTCCGGAGTCCGATCAGACAAGTGCCCGCGTATTGATTTTTTTCTTCCGGATGTTGTCGGTCGAACCAGGACCCGATTTCGGTGCGGAAGAGGACGGCCGCGGGGTGTTCGCGAACTCTGCCTCGAAGAGCGGTTTTGGCGTCCAGCCGGTCGTCATGGAAGACGATGATCTCCTCGTCGGCCGAAAAGCGAATATCGAGCTCGATCTCCGATGTGCCCAGCTCTACTGCTTTCGTAAAAGCCGGCATCGTATTTTCAGGGGCATGCGCTGACGCCCCGCGATGTGCGATTACTTTGAAAGACTCCGACATTTCAATCACAAGGTAGCATATTTACCCCGCGGTCCACTGCGGAAGCGATCGTTCCCGGATCCGTGCGTTGTCTCGGCTATGGTGCTGGAGGAGGAGCTGAGACGGGAAAGGCTTGCAGCAGGCGCCCGGTGTAGCTCTCGATGCTGTATTCGCGCTCGACCCAGCGTCGGCCACGATCGCCGAGCTCGCGGCGCAGGTCGCCGGAAGAAAGTCGCTTGGTGATGGCGGCCAGTTCGGCTCCGTTCTCGATCCAGACTCCAGCCTGACTCTCGCGACAATGCTCCACCATCACCTCGGATTTTTTCGTGACAATCACGGGCGTGCGACATGCGAGGGCTTCGAGCAATACGATGCCAAGACTTTCGAAAGGGGAGGGGTGCACGAATGCCAATGCCGTGCGCATAAGTTCGAGTTTTTCTTCTTCCGAAACAAATCCGCGCACTTCGACGCCGGGGAGTCTCTGGTATTCAGGGCCTTTTCCTCCGATCAGAACCAGTCGCGGTGGGTCGGAGTGCAAATCGCGCATCTCCGCATACCATTTCATCAGATCGGGAACACCTTTATGCGCGTCAATGCGACCCGCATAGAGTAGAAAGGGGGGAGACTTCGGCGGGCGGACTTCGTCTTTCGGCAGGCCCAGACCAAAGCCCAGCTTTTCCGTCCTGAGAGGCACATCCGGATAAAGGCGCGCCGCGAGGGCGATCTCGGAATTCGTGCAACATAAAAGTCGGGCTCGAGAGATGCGGCGACCGAAAACCGGCAGATAGGCGGGGATTTCATCGTGAAGTGTGGGCACGATATTGGCCCGATCCGGGGGGACGGCCAGCAACCCATCGTAGGTCGTTGGATAGAGATAGGTCATGAAGAGGGCTGCGTCCGGTTGGTTTTGTCGCAAATGCTCGCCGATGCCGGGGGCGATGGGTCCCTGTGCCTGGATAAATTTCTCCTGCACTCCGTCCGGCAAGTTGCGGAGACGGCGAAGGAATTGGTCGCGCTCCGAGGTGTTGAGCAGCGGGAACTCGCCGGCCGCACAATTGAGATGGATCACATCGGTCAGGCGATCGAATTCTGGAGTACGCCCCTGCTGGACCGGGAACCGGCGCACCTGAAAACCGTCTTCGGCAGTGGTGCCGGGGGGGAATACATTTTTCCAGGTATCGTAATCGACGGCTGTGGTTGTGAGGATCTCAACCTCGTGGTGCGGCGCAAGCAATCGAGCGATCAACGCTCCGAGCGTTTCCGCGCCGCCCAGAACCTTCTTTCCGTACCGTTGCTGGATGATGGAGATCTTCATGTGCCCACTTGATGCACGATTTCAAGAAATCGATCGAGGAGGACTTTGCGAGCGAACCGTCTTTCCATCGATAATTGTTGTTCCCGCCGCACGTTTTCGCGATCGACTGGCGACTTTAGAAGGCGATGGATCATCGTTGCCATCGCATCATCCTGCGTTTTGCCAAAAGTCATCGCAACATCTCCCATCGTTTCGACCATCGCGCTCTGCTCGCCGATCAGAATGGGAAGTCCCATGGCACTCGCCTCCACCAACGGCACGCAGAATCCTTCATGTTCCGAGCAGGAAACAAATAGCCGAGAGGTCAAGTAGGCTGCCTTGAGCTCCTCGACGCTGACGGCTCCGGTGATGTCGATTTGCGAGCGGAGGCCCATTTTGCCGGCGTCTTCTTCGAGGAGCTGCTGCCAGGCCCTGAGTTCATCCGCGATAGGGCCAACGAAGCGCACTCTCAAGGATTCGCCAAAAAGCTCCCGGTAAATGGCGGCAATTCGGATCAATCGTCGATGACCCTTGTTTGGCGTAATTCGCCCGACGAAGAGGATGTCAGCTGGGTTCTGGGACCATCGCTTCAAAGTTTCGCCGTCAGAATCCGTATTGATCAGACGGTCGATATTATGGATTGGTGGGAGCGGGGTGACCAGCGCTGGATTGGCTCCGAAGGAGGTCAGTTCGGAAGCACTAAAGTTCGAACAGGGCAGGTAGCGCGCCACGTTGGACCGACTCGCCAGGGCACGTCGTTGCTCAAGTCCCCTGCGAGTGTTTTCGGAATAATCGTCGTTGATCCCCTCGAAGAATCGAGATGGCGTGACGTTATGATCCCGGATCATCAGGGGGCCACGCACCAAGTCGAGCAGTTTTGTGCCAGATTCCCACTGAATGCCATGGTGGTAAATCACCAAGCCTCGATGCCGGCGGAGAAAGGAAAAAGCCTTGCGAGCAGGTTTTGCTTCCGATGCCGCGTCGGCCGCGTCGGCGAAAATACGGACTTCATAGCCCGCAGATTGAAGAGCTTCTCGCATGCCGAAAACATCTGTACCGGTGGCGTCTCCAAAGGAGAGCGTCGGAACTAAAATTACGGCGACAGGCTTGCGAAACATTAGGGTATCGGCGCGTTAGGCTCTCGCGATGATCGCATAGTCCTGTGGTGCAAAGAGCAAAGTATTGAGTCGGCGGAAATTTTCCGAAAGTTCAGGGGGCAAATCGCTCGTTTCGAGCTTGTCCTCGGAGGGGACCTCCGCCCCATAAACAATATTGATATCGCTGAAGCGTGCATCCTCTGCCATGAATTGGAGGGTTAAGGGGTGCAGGGCGAGGCTATGAGTGGGATCCATCGTGAAGGCGTTGGCGTGGGTATAAAGGCTTGCGATGTTTACAGTTTCCAGAATCAGGATCCCGCCAGGCCGCAGTTTTTGTTTCGCCAACCGCAGGACTCTGGTGATCGCCCGCAGGGGAAGGTGCTCGATTACCTGAAACGAAACAATCCCCCCGAGGCTCTGATCAGCCGAATTTTCGAGAGCTTGGATAAGATCGCGCTTCTCGATATCGAGGCCGCGCTTCTTTGCGAACGTCACGGCTGCATCTGCGAGATCGACGCCTGAGCAGGGGATCGACTTCTCTCGCAGAACTTCGAGAAATTCCCCGCGCCCGCAGCCCAGATCCAGGACCGGTCCATCCGCAGGCTCGGAGAAGTAGCCCTCGTAGTGCGACTGCATTTCCCGAACTTGTTCGGAGGATCCCCGGTAGCGCTCCTGAAAGCCCTCATAATTAAAATCGCGAGCAGAAGGGGGACTCGCCTCGTGCGCCGCTCCCCGCGGGAGCGCTGCGATTTCATTCTCCAAATATTCGAGGTTCCTCGCCATGGAACGGTTTTCTTCCATGAGCGCTTCCAGCGATTGAATCAGAGCTTGATTAAAACTGGCTTGTCGATCGAGCGCAGGACGCATCATTTGACGGAAAAATTTCTTGAAAAAAATGATGACGCGACCAAGTTGGCCGCGATGGGAGTGAAGCTCGGCTTCGGCGGGGTGGACGTTATTATACAGGCGTGACGGGACACTTGCGCGAGCCGGGTCCGCGTAGGACTTCGGGTCCCCGCGAAGCGCCGCAGCAGCCAATGCTTCCGATTGTGTTTGTTGGACCGGAACTTTGGATGGGCCGATATTCTTGCGCAGTGCATCGGCCTCTTTTTGAACCTCGCTGACAAGATCCAAAATGTTGATACCGGTGTTGCCCACGCTCCATCGTTACCGAAACTCATCGAGTTTTGGAAGACGAACCGCATGGGCAGGCTCTTGTTTCGACGTCCGAGCGCCAACTCCAGAGATGTCCTGCCCTTCTTTCTCGTTCATAATGGGTCTTCTGTCGACGGTTTTGCCGCAAGCCGATGTCAGGGATCAGCCGCCCGAGGGTCGGCTCAGATCGGATAAGTAACGCTCGCGCTCGAGATTCGGAGGCCTGCCTTCTTCGTCGAAAAGTCCTGCAGTGTCGATCATGGATGCTAAACGGCCGAGATGGCGCCCCAAATCATCCTCTACACAATGCCCATATCCCAGAACGCGGTACGACCCGAGATTGCGCTGCGCGAAAAGGGACTCTCTTTCGAGAGGGTGCTGGTGGATCTTCTGGCCGCAGAGCATCATCAGCCGCCGCTGTCGGAACTCACGCCGCGTCGACAAGTCCCGACGCTGGTGCATCGCGATGGCGGAGAGGAGATTGTGATCTACGAGAGCATCGCGATCATCCGCCTGCTCGATGCCTGGTATCCCGACCCGCCGCTCATGCCGCCGCTGACCAACCGGACGGGCTATGCGGAAGCGGTGATGCGAATCGAGGAGTTTCAGGCGAAGCTCGACGTGAAGAACATTTTCGGATCCGTCGTCTTTGGCAAGCAGAGCCGCGCGGTTCTGTCGGAGCGGATTGATCAACTAAGAGCCGAACTGCTGCATTGGGATCGTTACGTGGAGGGTCGAAGCTACCTGGCCGGCGAGGAGTTTACGCTGGCAGACATCGCGGTCTTTCCTTTGCTGATGCACTTCGAGGTCCTCGGTTATGATTTTGCGGCCGAGACGCCCTCGCTGGCGCTTTATATGGATCGTTGCAAGGCACGCCCGAGCATCGAGGATACCGGTTGGGTCAAGACCTTTCAGGAATTCGTCGCGGTCATGAACCCCGAGCAGGTCCTCGCTGCCTGCACTTGAAGGTAGAATGTTTCGCCTCGCGGGCGAGCGGCAATCGCTATTCCGGCCCGACCTGTAGCGACTGGAGGAAATCGACTTTGGTATCGGGGCGGGTGGCTCAGTCCGCCCATTCCACGTGCAGAGGCAGCCTTTTCAGGCCACTGACGAAGTTCGCTTCGACCAATGCGGGCTCTCCGTTGAGTTCGACCGAGCGGATTCGTGGGAGCAATTCGGTGAGGATGGCTCGGATCTCCATGCGGGCCAGTTTTGCGCCCAGACAATAATGCGCGCCGAACCCGAAAGCCAGATGTGGGTTGGGGTGGCGGGTGATGTCGAAACGAAACGGATCTTCGAACACTTCTTCGTCGCGATTGCCTGATGGATAGCAAAGCAGCAGGGCTTCGCTCTGGCGGATCTTCACGCCGCGAAGCTCATAGTCTTCCTGGGCGGTCCGCATGAAATGTTTGACCGGTGTCGTCCAGCGAATGATCTCGTCGACCGCATGATCCAGATTTGCGTCGCCCGAGCGCAGCGCTTCGCGGGCCTCGGGATTTTCGACCAGCGCCAGAACGCCCCCGCTGATCGCCGAGCTGGTCGTATCGTGACCGGCTGTAGCGATGATCGTGTAGTAGGAGGCCGTTTCGACCCCGCCCAGAGGACATCCGCCGATCTCGCCATTGGCGATCACGCTTGCCAGATCTTCAGTGGGTTTCTCGCGGCGGTCTTCGGTGAGTTGGTTAAAATATTGCGCAAACTCCATCAGGGTGACCATCGGGTTGGCGCCGTCGTCGCGCTTCATATCGGGGTCGGTCGAGCCAAAGAGTTCCTGAGTGAGTTTGAGCATCCGGTGCTCGTCTTTTTCGGGAACGCCGAGAATGCTCATGATGACCTGCAGGGGAAACCCCATAGCGACTTCGGTAACAAAGTCGCAGGTCGCGCCTTGGGCGCGCATGCGATCGACGTAGGTCTTCGCCAATTCCTCCAGCCGAGTTTCGAGCCGCCGCAGGCTCTTGGGTTGCCACCAGTCCTTCGTCAGGTTTCGGTAGTCGGCGTGGTCGGGGTCATCCATGTGGATGAGAGTGCGCAGGATCTGTCCTTCCGGAGACTGCGAGAACTCGTCGACTTTGGCGTCGGCCAGAACGGAGCGGGGCGAGTTGGTGAAAAGATGATTCTGTCGCTCGATCTCCAGGATATCCGCATGGCGCGTGATCGCCCAGAAGGGATTGAATCCTTCGGGAGAAACCAGGTGGACGGGGGCCTCTCGACGCAGCAGAGCCAGCGAGGCCTGAAGGGTTTTATCGTCGGCAAAAGCTGCCGGGTTCGCCAGAGAAAGGCCTGCTGCTTCGAGATCATTCATGGCGCGATTAAACACCGAGCATGCCGCCCGGGGCAAGTCGCGCGATCGCGTGCGTTCCTGCGCATTTCTGCGTCTTTTGGAGCGGCCTTACGATAATTTGCCGCGCCAGTCGGCAATCGCCTGGCCAATCTCATCCGGCGAATCCTCCTGAATGAAATGCGAGCCCCGGACCGTCACTTCGGTCTGGTTGGGCCATTTGCGGCATAGCTCCAACTGCTTGCCGACCATGATGGCACCGGGTTCTGCGTTGATCAGCAGTTTGGGGACTTCGCTCTCGGCAAGCCAGGCGGCATAGTCTGTAGCAATGGCGGTCACGTCCGCCGGCTCGCCGGCGATCGGAATCTGGCGAGGCCAGGTCAGCGTTGGCCGCCGTCCCTCACCGGCCTCCAGGAAGGGACGTCCGTAGGCATTCTTCTCGGCGTCCCCCATGCGCCGCAGGACGGAGGAAGGCAGCACCTTGTCGACAAAGAAGTTGTTCTCGAGCACCATCTCTTCGCCTGCAGGCGAGCGGAATCCCTGAAAAACAGGAGTGATCGCGGGGTTCCAGTCTGACCAGTCGGGGAAAGGGGCGACGATGGCTTCCATATAGGCGATCCCCTTGATGGCATCCCGATGGCGGTTAGCCCAATCAAATCCGAGAGCCGAGCCCCAATCGTGGATGACCAGAGTCACGTTTTTTTCCACGCCTAATTGCGCGAGCAGCGCATCCAGATATTCGCGGTGCTCCACGAAAGTGTAGGAGTCCTCGTTGCTGTTCTCCAACTTCTCGGAGTCTCCCATCCCGATCAGGTCGGGTGCAATACAGCGGCCGCTGTCGGCAAGGTGCGGAATGATGTTGCGCCATAAATACGAAGATGTCGGGTTGCCGTGCAGGAAAACGATGGGATCGCCTTCGCCGACTTCGACGTACGCCATACGTTTGCCTTTGACGTCGGTAAATTTCTTTCCGTAGCGCTCGAGGGCCGGGACCGCAGGCCGGCCCGGCAGCCCGTCGAGAATCATCGCGTCCGCGCCGGGCGCGTGCTCGGTTCGGATCGGGATTACCGCCTGGTAGTCGGCGCAGTCGTACCAGCCTTGAGCCTGCTCGCGCGTGGGAAAGGTAATGATGACGTTGTGGTTCCGAGCCGGGCGGCCCTCGAGGTGGTCGATGGGGCCCGCAGCGATGACGCGGCCCTTGAAGGGTTTGATCGTCTTGACCACGCCTTTTTCGTAGGCCCGAAAGGCTTTGCGGTCATTTACATCGACATGGGCAATAAAATAGGCTGGCATTGGATCTTCTCCTTGGCTGGGCATCGGGCCTGTCTCTGGCTAGTGGAGCTGCGAGAGGTTTTCCAGTCCTGTTCGAGGCCGGCTGGGCGGGGGTGGATTCTCGCCCGATTCGAAATTCGGACCACGGCAGGTAGAGGTAGGGTTGTGAGTCAGCCTCATACTCTTTGGCAGCCATCGGAAGACTTGTTGCGCGACAGCGCCATGGCAAGATTCCTGCGTCGCGCGGCCGATCTGGACGCCAGAATTGTGGACTATGCGTCGCTGCATACTTGGTCGGTGCGGCATGCTGACGAGTTCTGGCGTCTCTGGCTCGAGGAGTCCGGGATTCTCCATGAGGGCAGTCCCTTGCCGACAGAGCACGAGAACCCGTCGGCGCTCGGCGGGAATTTCTTTCCGAATCTCAAGCTGAACTTTGCCGAGAATCTTCTTCGCCACCGAGGCGATCGGCCCGCTGTCCACGGCCTCAGTGAGGGGGATGAGGGGGGCGAGGGGGCCAACGATCGGACGCTGACGCACGATCAGCTTTTTGATCAGGTGCGCCGGTTGCAGAAATCGCTGATCGATCTGGGTATTCGCCCGGGAGATCGAGTGGCGGGCATTCTGCCGAACATTCCCGAAGCGGTCGTGGCGATGTTGGCCACGACCAGTCTGGGTGCGATCTGGTCTTCGTGTTCGCCGGATTTTGGCACCCAGGGGGTGCTCAAGCGCTTCGCCCAGATCGAGCCTCGAGTGTTGATCAGCGCGGATGGCTACCGCTACGCGAGCAAGGATTTTTCCTGTCGTCACAAGCTCGAGGAGGTCGCGCCCGGACTCGATGGTCTGCAAGCGGTCGTTCTGATCGAGACGCGAGCGGGAGACGAAATGCCGCCGGATCTTGCTGTCCCGGTCTTGTCATGGGCAGGGGCCACCGCCCGCACCGACCACGAGATGCAGTTCTCTCGGCTTCCGTTCAATCACCCGCTCTATATTCTCTATAGTTCCGGGACCACGGGAGTTCCCAAATGTATTGTGCATGGGGCGGGGGGTACCCTTTTACAGCACAGCAAGGAATTGATCCTGCATTCCGACCTCCGCCCGGACGATAACCTTCTCTATTTCACAACCTGTGGCTGGATGATGTGGAATTGGTTGGTGTCGGGCCTTTATACCGGCGCGGCCATCACGCTCTACGACGGTTCTCCGGCCGAACCCGAGATCGATGCGTTCTGGGAGGCGGTCGCCCGCAAGAAGGTGACGCATGCGGGCACCAGTCCGAAGTATATCGGGAGCTGCCGCGGTGTGGTGATGCCGCGCGAGAAGTTTGATCTCTCGGCTCTGCGGGTGGTGCTCTCGACCGGCGCTCCCTTGCTGGAAGAGGATTTTGACTGGATCTACAGCCATGTTTCCCCCGACGTTCTTCTTGCCTCGATCAGTGGCGGTACCGATATCATTTCATGCTTCATGTTGGGCAATCCCTTGTTGCCGGTGCTCCGCGGTGAGATCCAGGCAGCCGGTCTCGGCATGGATATCGCTGCCTTCGATGATCGCGATCAGTCGGTGTTCCAGAAACGCGGGGAATTGGTTTGCCGCCGTCCGTTTCCCTCGATGCCGGTCTCGTTCTGGGATGATCCGGGAGAAGAGAAGTATCGCGGCGCTTACTTCAGGAAAGAAAACGACGTCTGGTACCATGGTGACTATATCGAACTGACGCGGACCCACGGGGATTGTGGCGGCGTGGTGGTATTCGGGCGCTCGGACGCAACCCTGAACCCCGCGGGTGTCCGGATCGGTACCGCCGAGATTTACAGCCTTGTCGAGACCCTGCCGTGGGTACAGGACAGCATTGTCGTCGGACAGCCCCATGCCGGTGATGTCCGGATCGTTCTCTTTGTTCAGGCCAGAAGCGGCGAGAGCCTTACCGAGGCGCGTGTGGCCGAAGTGCGATCGCTGATCCGCCAGCAAGCATCACCTAGACACGTCCCGGCCTTCGTCCTGGAGACGCCCGAGGTTCCCTACACGCTATCGGGAAAGAAAGTGGAATTGGCCGTGCGAGAAGTTCTTGCTGGCGGGGATCCGGCCAACGAGGAAGCGCTCGCCAATCCGGCCGCTTTGTTGCATTTTCGCAACCGGCCGGAGTTGCAATAAATCGCGCGTTCGAGACGGCGCGCCGGGTTTGAAAAACATGGTCGCCGCGCTACATCTGGGCTATGCGAGTCCTTGCATTTTTGGTCTACCTGCCAATCCAGATTGTGCTCCTGCCTCTGTTGATCGTGGCCGCTCTGATTTTTTCTTATTATCAGATCATGGTCAGTCGTCGGGTCGGGGTTTCCCAGACGGGCATCGAGGTACTGGGAGGGCGTGTTCATATGCACCTCTTCGGTCTTCGCCAGGATGAAGCCACCTTGGCCTTGTCGCGTGTGCTGCCCAACTTTTCGCTCCGGCTGACTCGATTCATGCTGTGGCCTCAGACCGTCTACTATTGGCTTGCCGGGCGGTCGATCCTCTACCCCACGGTGGTCGCGCCGGGGAAGGAAACTCTGGGACAGATGATCACCGCAAGGACCAGCTTTCTCGATGAGATTCTGGAAAGGGCTGCGCTCGAGATGCGCCAGGTCGTCTTTCTGGGGGCAGGCTATGACACGCGCGCTTACGGGCCGATGCGCCGGGAAGAGTTACGATTCTTCGAAGTCGATTTGCCTGTGACGCAGGCGTTGAAGATTGCGTGTCTAGACCAAGCCGGGCTTTCCCGCGATCACGTCACGTTTGTGACCACCGACTTCGAGAGCGACAATCTCTTCGAGCAGCTGGCGGCCGCCGGGTATGATCCGCAGCAGCCCACCCTGTTTTTATGGGAGGGAGTGACCCTGTATCTTGCCGAGTCCGATGTCCGCAGAACACTTGCCGACATCCGCGCGCATGCAGGCGCCGGCAGTGTGATTGCTTGTGATCTCTACAGCGATCGCATGGTGCAGTTGGGGAAAAAGGGTCCAGCGAAAGAGCTTCTGAAAGCTACGGACGAAAATCTGGGCTTTTCTCTCCCGTTTGCCGAAGACTGGGAATCGGTTCTCGAGCAGTTTCTGGTCGCGGACGGCTGGCACTGTGCGACCAGCCATTTCCTCGGAAGCGATAGCCCCAAGGGTCCCTTTATGGTGGTGGCCGAATTGCATAAAACGTCCGCCGATACTTCAGGAGGCGTCTCCTGAGCCGGGCTTTTCCCTCCCTGAGATTGCACCGAGGCGAGCTTCACCGAGCCGATCTTGAACCGCGGCGGGTTTGCCCGGAAGCCGCCGCACGCTGGGCCTGCACGTTCCGTGTAGTTGTGTCCCCGGGAGCTGTTCCGGGGGCAAGCGGGCTCAAGCGTGATTGTTTCCGCGCCGGATGGCGTCGAGGGTGGTAAGTGTGCATGTCGGCTGTGGCGCGCCCGGGGCCAGGCACCACCGAAGTAGGGCTTTCCCCTCGAGCCGTCCGCCGGTGTCGAGCCAATTCGCAACGCCCGGGTCTTCGGCTGCAATCACCAACCGCCAATCGCCGTTTGCTTCGCAGGTGGCGGTGCCGTTGTTGGTGCAGGTGCGCGCGTACCGATAGTCGTAGGATTCGCACCACGGGTTTACCAAGGTCAGGCCCCAATAGACAAAAGGGCGTCGCGGCGGGTGAATGACGACCTCGAGAGCTTCGCCCGGATTCAGTTTCCACCGACCGCCCATATAGGCCATCTCGGTGTTGCAGTGGCTTTCGACTTCGTCGTCCTGTTCCTCGACGTGCTCGGCCCCGGTGCCGCCACCGATCTGGTTGAGATTCGCAGCGGTGCCCGCATACATGCCGACGCAGACATCGGCGACAAAAGGCATGAAGTTGGATGCGGTCTCCATCTTTTCCAGAAATGCGTCGAGTTCCAGTCGGGGCGCTGGTAGAGGCTCGCCGAGACGTTCGATTTCCAGATCGGCGGGCTGTTGGGTGTCGCGGTTGGTGAAGGTCTCCCGGATGGCCAAATGCTGTGTGGTGGCTGGCAGGGGCATCCAGTTTTCTGCCAGTGGCGGCCCTCCGATCGTGATGGAAAAATTCCCGCCGGCGTCCAGAGTAAAGGCGTCGATATGAGATTGCTCCAGAGTCCCCATCGCGCCGCCGCCCGGCGAACCCCAATGATACACGTCTGTCCCCAGGGTCAGGCCGATATAAGGTGCGTCTCCGCGCGATCCCGACAGTCGGTAGATCTGATCATCGTCGAGGACGCAGAAATGGTAGTTCACGTCCGGGTTGTCGACGATGAACTTACGGTAGGGGCCCTGCTGCAGAAAAAGCACGGGATGGAGTGGGTCGTTTTTTTCCAGAATCCAGTCCTGCGCGATACTGGTGAGGCGCCCGGCCCAGCGGATGCCCTCGGCGAGATCCACGGGCGAGTCTGCCGGGGCCGTCGTTTGCATGATGTTCACGACTTTTTCCTGAGCCGCGAGCCATTTTTTATGGACTGCTTCGATGCGGTCGTGCATGGCGCCTTTAAATCACTGGATGAGTCCGCTGCCAAATCGAGCATGCGGGCCCGAATCTCTTGTCGCGGGCGCGGCACTCTGGGAGAAACGTGGCATGGGATGGACGCCGACACCGCAGGCCTCATGGGTCGAGAGTTTTAATGCCCTGGGGGATAATCTGGGCAATGCCGCCATGGCCGAGATGATTTCGCTGCAAGAGTCCGAGGTCCTCGCTGCCGCAGAAAATGCCACCGGCTTTTCGGACTTCGGGGACGAGGGGTTCCGCGACGGGTTAGGGCGCCTGCTGCAAGCTCTCGAAGCCGAGGCCGAGCTGAGCTTTCTCGGACGCCTGTTGGCGCGGCAGGAAATTCAGCGCATCCTCCAGACGCGATTGCAGATCCGGGATACCTTGCGTGCGCAGCCCGAGATCCTCGAGGAACCTGTCGAGGCGCCGGTTTTCATTACCGGGTTGGCGCGCACGGGAACGACATTTCTGCACGAACTCTTGACCCAGGATCCCCGCAACCGTGTTCCGATGCTCTGGGAGACGATGTATCCCGCGCCACCACCGGAGACAGCGAGTTTTTTGACCGATCCGCGCATCGAGAAGGCGGACCGCGAGATTCGTATCATGGACGAGATCGTGCCGTCGTTTCCCGCGATGCATGAAAATGCCGGCAACCTGCCTACCGAGTGTATTTTTCTGCTGGCACAGGAATTCGCGACCGATTTGTTCTCGGGTGCTTTCGAAATCCCGAGTTATTCGGCATGGATGTCCACCACCGACAAGTTGGCCTCCTATCAGGCGCATCGACGATTGCTGCAGTTGTTGCAATCGCGCCACCGTTTGGACCGTTGGGTGTTGAAGGCGCCGTCACATCTTTCTCAGTTGCCCGAGCTCTTTGCGGTCTACCCGGATGCGCGCGTTGTCATCACGCATCGAGACCCGCTCCAGGTTTTGGGCTCTCTGACAAATCTCATGGCGACGCTGCGCGGAATGCGGAGTCGATCCGTCGACTATGCCTCGGTGGTCTGGCAGATGTCGCTGGGGTACGAAATGCTGGTGCAGCGTGTTGTAGAGCAGCGGTCGGCCGGATTGCTTCCGGAAGATCAGATCTTTGATATCCGCTATCCCGAGCTGCTCGCCGATCCCTCCGGTTCGATTTCGCGTTTGTACGCCTGGCTGGGCATCGATCTGCACGCGAGCGTGCTCGACGGGATCGAGAGTTTTCTGGCGAAGCGGCCGCAGGACAAGCATGGTCTCCACCAATACGGCTTTGCCGATACCGGGCTTGAGCTGGGGACCGAAAGAGCCAAATACCTCGGATATCAGGAGCGCTTTGGGGTGGCGTCGGAGATCTGAAGACGGTGGACTACCGGATGAACCCGCGGCGAGCGTCTTCCGATAGACCCGGAATCCAAAGTCCTGAGCGAAGATAATTCGGGCCGCACAGCCACGGCGGTCGGCGCTGGATGCAGCGCCGCCCAACGGGGTGTCGAGAGGCGCTGCGATTTCCTGCGTCTATTTGGTTTCTTCGACAACGACAGCCATAGCCTGGCTGAGAGTGATTTCTACAAGGTCGCCGACCTTGAGGTTCTCGAGGTTCTTGGGGTTCCGCACCTGCACGGTTCTTGTCTTGCCATCCGCGCCCCGCAAGGTCACCGAGTCGGGATCCCGATCAATCTTGTCAATGGTTGCGGTCACCGTGATCACGCGCGCGCCCATCGTCCCGGGCTTTTGTCCCGCGGCGGCTCTTTCGGCGCCACCGGTCATCGTCACTCCGGGCGTTGCTGCCCCGGGAACCTTTACGTCATAGGCAACGGATTCGTAGTAGACGACCCGGATCTGATCACCGGAATCGATCTGGTCGAAGTTGACGACATCGGGGCCGGCATGGATCACGTTGCTGCTGCCATCCGTCATTTTGACGGTGATATCGCGGGTCGAAGTATCGACCTTTTCGACCGTGGCCACGGCCTCGACTGTGGCTTCCTCAAGCGTGCCGGATTGCACAACGCCAGAGCTGTCGGGGTGCCGTGCGGCTGCGCAAGCGGCCAGTGAAACGGCGCAGGTCACCACTAGAAGCACGCGAAGAAGATCATCTCGAATCAAAGTGTACTTGGATTTCATACGACTTCCCTTAGCATGATCGAGGCCGGGATTCGCAAGCGCCCCGCCAGCACTCCGGGGAGGCGGGGCGTCGGTGTTTGGTATTAGAAGTGAATCGCGTGCACTCCATCGAGAAATGCACCCGACGGTGATCCCGCAACGGAAGCGATGCAGCTGTTATTGCTCGAGCCGTCGTCGAAGGTGTCGCAATCATACTCCAGATTGTCAGCAGCGTTGAAGATCTGGCAGGTGCGACATCGCCCGGTCGCGACCACACAGCTCGAGAAGCCATCGATATCGACAGCATTTTGAGCACATGGGCCGTCCAGAACATCCGTCAGCCCGACGGTGAAGGGAGTACATTTTTTCCCGAAGAGATCGACGATCTTGAGACGCGCTTTCTCGACTTTGCCCTTTGCATCCGCCGCAACATCAGCGAAGCAGCCTTCCAGCGATTCGGCGGAGATAATCGGATTCTCGGAAGATTTCAGCTGCGCTTTTTTGCAGGCTGTGAATTCCTTCATCTGGAAAAGCAGCACTTTGTCGGCTGTTTTGATCAGGGTCTGCTGACAGACGCCGGCCTTCTTCAGGGTCTTGTCGGTCAAGTCGACCGCCGTGGCATCAGCATCAGGCCCCAGGATATCGCTGAGGAAATCCCGGGCTGACGCCGTAACTTCGGTGGAAATGGTGGCGTCATCCACGTAGGCGAAGTTGGGTTCTTCGGGGCATTTGGTCTTGGAAGGATCGTCGATCTCTCCTTCTTGAGCCACCTTGAGCTTATTGGCTGCTTTCGCGACCTTTCCTTTCACATCCGCGGTCAGGCATGCAGTGATGGTCTGGTTCTCGGGAAGTTTTCCGCGTCCACCATTCTTTATGCAGATCAAATTTTCCTTGCCCTGCGCCTGAGCGATCTTGACTGTCAATCCGTTGACGATATTGATGCATTTCTGCTGGTCTTTGGACTGCGTGGCTTCGATCTGACAGCGACTGGAGCAGCCATCCCCGTTGTTGGTGTCGCCATCATCGCAGGTCTCGCCGCTGTCGGTCACCCCATTGCCGCAACCGGCTTCATTTGTGCAAACCGCCGAACAGCCGTCGCCGTCGATATTGCCGCCGTCATCGCATTCTTCCGTTGCATCCTGGAGTCCGTCGCCGCAGTTGAAATCACAGGCGCCCGGAGCGCATGAGCAAATACCGACGTCACAGCTCTCGCCGCTGGTCAATGGATTTGCGTCGTCGCATGCCGTCGCGTCGGGCAGGTCCTCGTCGGCAGGGCAGGCGCCGCCAGCGCAAACCTCAGTCGCATCGCAGCTACCACTGGGTCCTCGGCAAGTCGTTCCGTCCGACTCGTGGTTCGCTTCGCAATTGCCGCTATCATCACAGGTATCGGGATTGCTGCAGGCAGTGTCCGCAGAGTTCCCGCAGCTGCTCCCGGCCGTCGCGAAGCCATTATCCGCACAGGCGCCAGAGCCGTCACAGGTGTCGGCAAGATCGCAATCTCCGGCGGCCTCCCCACAACTGGTCGCTGCAGCTGCGTGGTTTGCTTCACAACTACCGGAGCCGTCGCAGGTGTCCGGGTCGGTACATTCATCGTCGGCGCTATCGCCACAACTGGTGGCGGCCGCCGCGTGGTTTGCCTCGCAACTACCGGAGCCGTCGCAGGTATCGGGATCGGTGCACTCGTCGTCGGCGCTGTCGCCACAACTGGTGGCGGCCGCTGCGTGATTCTCCTCGCAACTACCGGAGCCGTCGCAGGTGTCGGGATCGGTGCACTCGTTGTCGGCGCTGTCGCCACAACTGGTAGCGGCCGCGGCGTGGTTGTCTTCGCAGCTACCGGCCCCGTCGCAGGTGTCCGGATCGGTACATTCGTCATCGGCGCTGTCGCCACAACTGGTAGCGGCCGCGGCGTGGTTGTCCTCGCAACTACCGGACCCGTCGCAGGTATCAGGATCGGTGCACTCGTCATCCGCGCTGTCGCCACAACTGGTCGTAGCCAGAGCGTGGTTAGCCTCGCAGCTGCCGGAGCCGTTGCAGGTGTCAGGATCTGTGCATTCGTTGTCTGCGCTGTCGCCACAACTGGTCGCAGGCGGAGCGTGGTTAGCCTCGCAGCTGCCGGAGCCGTTGCAGGTGTCGGCATCCGTGCACTCGGTGTCAGCATTGTCGCCGCAGGCGGTTCCGATAATTGCATGCCCGCCATCGGTGCAGCTTCCCGAACTGTCGCAGGTATCCTGGAACGTACATTCTGTGCCGGCGTCGCCGCAGCTGGCGCCCACAAGTGCATGTCGATCCTGACAGGTTCCGAGACCATCGCAGGTGTCGGGATTCGTACATTCCGTGTCGCTGGGGTCTCCACACGCGGTGCCGCCCGAGACATAGCCGTTGTCGGCGCAGCCGCCCGCGCCGTTGCAGGTGTCCTGAATCACGCAGGCGCTGCCGGGGTCACCGCAGGCGGTTGCGGTGTCCGCGTTATTAACTTGGCAGGTTCCGCTGCCGTCACAGGTGTCCGGGTTGTCGCACTGGGTATCCGAGGCATCTCCGCATGAAGTCCCCGAGGCCTCGAAACCGTTGGTGATACAAATTCCCGAAGCGTCGCAGGTATCCTGAAGGATGCATTCGCTGCCGCCGACACCGCAGGCCGTCCCCGGGGAGGCGACTCCGTTGTCGGTGCAGGAGCCCGTGCCGTCGCAGGTATCCTGAATCACACACTCGCTGCCGTCATCGCCGCAGTTCGTGCCCACGTTTTGGTAGCCATTGTCGATGCAGGTTCCGCTGCCGTCGCAGGAGTCCTGAATGGTGCACTCGTCGCCGGCGTCCCCGCAGTTGGCTCCGACAACCTCATGCCCATTGTCGACGCAACTGCCGGCACCGTCACAGGTGTCCTGAAGGGTGCATTCTGTGCCGCTCCCGCCGCAAGTCGCTTCTGTCGATTCGAATCCGCAGGTAGCGGAGCAGCAGGAATTGCCGGAGTCGTCACATTGCTCGCCGATATCGAGCAGTCCGTCGCCGCAGCTGCCGGTCTGGATCGAGATCTGTGCGATGGCCTGATCGTCGCTGATGCCTCCGGTGCTTCCGCCGAAACCGAAGCGCCAGCCAGCCTGCGGTGCCCAGCCGGGTATCTGCACTTCGATCAGGGCCCCGGCCGTGTTGTCGGCGGTATCGGCGACGACGAGCTGCCCGTTGCGATCGACCGCGACCTGCGCATATGTCCACTGTCCTCGAAGCTGTCGGGGACTGGACTCGGCGATCAGGTTCCCGTCGTAGTACGCCCGGATCCGATCGTTGTTGTAGGTCGACCAGACGATCGTCAGGCCGCTGGGGCCGACATTTTGGTTGAAACTCGCGTCACTGAGGTCTCCGAAGCGAAAGCCGATCCCGTCAGCACCGCCGCCATTCCATGCATATTTGGTAAAATAGGCGGCAAAGCTGTCGATGGCCTGCCCTGGGTTCTGATCTTCCAGGATTGCCGAGCCTTGTTGGCTGCCCGCGTTATCGGTCAGTCGGAGGTAAAAATCGTCTTGTCGGGCATTACCGAAGTAACTCCAACCGGATTGAGGCGCGGTCGAATTGAATTGCTCGGGGGGGGCCCCGACGACGTGGGTGACGATCGAGGTATCCTCGATGGTATGTTCGTCGGCGAGACCACCCGTGGAGGCGGCGAGGATGAAGCGCCTCCCGGCAACCGGCGTCCACGAGCCGATGATGCCGACAATACCGGCGCCATCGTGCCAGATTTTAATTTCGCCGTTCGAGCGCACCACCACGCATAGCGAAACAAAGTTTCCGGTGCGCAAATTCTTGGAGGGGCCCTCGACGACCAAGCTGCCGTCGTAGTAGGCCGCGATTTTACCCGCGACATCACCGCTGCCGTTATCATAAGTGTCAAGCGAGACTGCGAGACCATTGGTCACGCCTTCCGGGTCGCTGACAATGCTGTTGGGGTCCCCGAAGTTGAACGAGAAGCCATCGGCTCCCGAAGGACCAGAACCGATAAATAGAGTGGTGCATCCGTGGAAGGAATCTACCGCTCGGCCCGGATCGAGGTCATCGATCACAACCCGGCCATATTCAGATCCCGAGTTGCTCGTCAGGACGATCTTGGCGCTGACGGCCTCGGCATTTCCACTCAATGTTGCTCGTGAGCCGCTCCCCGAGTTCCAGCTGGAGGCGAAACTGCCTGCGCGTGACTCCAGTGGCGTCGCGAGTTGCGCGGTGGCCAGAAGGAGCAAAGCGAGGCCGAATTGCAGGCGAGCGAAACAGCTTGATAAACGAACGGGGCAGGTTTTCATCGGGTGCGACTCCTGTGGGCTGTGCGGGACGTTTCTGGTCATATCGCCCCGGGAGGTCGCAGGTCAATATAATCGTGTCCCAATTGTGGAAATTGCCCCGAGCACCGCCCGGCCGTGACGCGCCGCGCTAGGGTGCGGCTGCGGAGAGAGTCCAGGTCCGCAGGTCGTGATTCTGCGCGGATCCCCCCGTCTGGGCAGAAAAACCGGCGTACATGGAACCGAAACTCGCGAGGTCCACCTCCACCCAGTTCTCCAGTGCCGCGGCGCTGCCTTCGTCGATCAGGCGGATTCGCAGTTGACGCAGTGCGCTCAGGTAGTCCAGTTCCAGCCGATATACATGACCGGTGGAGCCAGGCGTCGGGTCAGCGGTGAAGTCAAGCAGGTCGTTGAAGAAGATTCGGTTGTCCCCGAGCAGAACTTCGAGGGATTCGCTGGTACCTTCGCCATTATCCCAGGTGTCGACGGCGACGGTCAGTGCCGACCCGGTAAAGGAACCGCGGATGCCCGGGTTCGCGGCCAGCCCATCTGGTTGCAGGTAGAAAGACATTCCATCGGCGCCGCCGTTGACCAGATGGCTGATCTGCAGCCGGAAGGCTGTCGACCAGCTTTCTGAAGCATCGATGGGCTGGGACAACCAGGCCGAACCCACCTGACCACCGCCATTGTTGGTCAGGCGCAGCCGTTGCGGGTTGGGCTGGAAGAGAGCGTCCTCGTCGCGAACCCAGAAGGTGGATCCGACCAGTGTGAGATCGGAGGTTTCAAAAGAGGCACCGGTAAAATCATGGTGAAAGGCGATCTGATGGGGAACGTTATCCTGCATCAGTTGGACCAATTCACCGGGTGTCACGATTTCGACGTCGGGTGAGAGGCTCGCCACGACGCTCTGGACCAGACCAAAGGACTGATCCCAGGCCGCGACATTGATCAGGCTGTAGCCGGCTACGCTGCTCGAGTCGCGGCGAGCATTGTTCAGCAGGGAAATGATCGAGGCGGCATCCGAGTTGGCAAGGCCGGTCCACAGCTTGCCGCGCGGTGCAATGATGGGCTTTCCATTGGACCAGTTCACCCGGCCACGACCATCCGCATAGTCTGCGTATTCCAGATAGAAGAGACCCTCGATCTCCTCTCGTGCGGTAAAGCGATCCCAAAGATCGAGTCGCTCTCTGGCTTCGGCGTCGAGAATCTGGATCAGGCTGAGGTCCGCCAGGGACATCCATCCCGCCAGACGCTCGATATGGGTGTCCAGCGCTGCGGTGGGATAGCGGCTCGGGTAGAGATAGCCGCCCCCGGAAGGGCCGACGACAAAATAGTCCTCGCCGCTGCCGGTGGCCGCGTTCGCGTAGTACCAATGCAGAACCGAGGGAGCGAGTTCGGCGAGGGCAGGTGCCATTCCGTAGCCCATATCGAAACTCCCGCGGAGCGGACTACCGTACCAGCGCGCGTCGGTGGCGAAGGTGCCGAGCAGCCATTGGATATTATCGCCATCGGTCATGAGGAAGGAAGCGTAGTGTTTGCCGGGGGATGCGCTGGCAGCGGGTTGGTTTGGTTGGGTTTGTTGGTGTGCCGGGATCCCGCTGAGAGGTGCGATATTATGGGCATGGTCAGCGGCGATGGTGAACGCCCCTCGGTCGGAGCTCGCGCCCACGAAGACATCTTCGCCAATACTCGCGTCTCCCCAGCCGTAGATTGCGGCATCGGGGGCCAACGTTTCCACAAGGTTGTTGCGAAACTCCGAGTTGCCGTCGAAGAAGACCATGGCGCGAGAGAGCACGGCGTAGTCGCGTAGCTGTTGGGTGAATTCTTCGCGTTGCTCAAAGGCGACAACCGGGTTCAGCCGGCTTGCGTAGTTATCAAGGATCAACCCTTCGTTCATGCTGCGCAGGTCGGCGATCCGCTCGAGGCCGCGCGCCAGCGCGCGCCCTTCCATGGAAGCATCCACCAATAAGGCGTTTTCGATACCGGCCAGAGAGTTGGCCACACTGATCGAGTGATCGCCAGCTTGCCAAACAAGGTGTCCGCGCAACAGGTCGCGGAATCGGTCCACAAGCCACCACGCGTCCGAGACCTCCTCGTAAGTGACGCCGCGAGTTGCGGCGAGATCTTCCAGCCAGGTGCGATAGCCGCCGGCACCAGGGTCAAGATAGATTTGCGCGGGGCTGGTTCTGGCCACAAGACCTTGGAGCCCCGCGACCATGACCTGCTCGCCTGAGGTCAGTTCGCTTGTGCGAACGACGTAGAGGTGGAGTGGCTCGCGGGCTTTTTCGATCCGTGTCCGCGACGCGCTGCTTGGGCATGGCCCTGGCGCGGCATTCTTGCAGACCAGATTGGCCAGCAGACCGCCACCGGAAGACTTGAATCGACACGATTCGAAGCGCGAGCAATGGCGGACCTCTTCGCCTGCATTACGTATGGTCAGAACAGTGTCGACCGGACCTGTGGGAGCTCCAAGTGCGCGGAGATTGCTGTCGAGATCGCCGGCGCTGCGCGCCACGACCTTCAATACCTTCCCCGACCGAGCGAGCAGCGATTTGACAGTCGTGAGCGTGTCGAGCGATTCGGGGTCCGTCGCCTTGTTGGTGAAGGAAAATCCGCCGGTCAGCTTCCGCCAGCCACGGACTCCGGGTGCCGAGCCCACGGGGACGCGGAACTGAGCGACGGGTTGCCCGTCCGGGTAGAATACCTGCAGCTCTGCTTCCACGGAACCGGGATCGGTGCCGGTCCCAACCTCGACCAGGCCTTCCTTGTCGCGCGCGACGAAAACTACGCTTGATTTGGCACCGATCGCCGACTTGTCCCGGATCACGAGTTTCCGGGCGGCGATGGAAACATCGGTGATGGCCTCCGCGGGAGCCGCCAAACTGAGGATGACCAAAAGAAGGCCGCAGAGGTGAGCGCTGTTGCGCTTGTTGTCGTTCAGGTTCATGGCATGGGTACTCCGGTAAACTCCCAAGTTCGGATATCATGATTCTCCGCAGCTGTCCCTGTGGTGGCCGAGAATCCGGCCCAGGAGGCCCCCCAGCCATCGAGGTTCAGACCGATGGTCTCTTCGAGATAGCCACCGCCGGACTCGTCAATCAGTCGGATCTGCAATTGGTTCAAGGGCGCCACGTGGCGAACTTCGAGCCGAAAGACTTGCGGGCTCGAGCCGGGGCGGGGGTCGCTGGCCAGATCCTGAAGGTTATTCGAGTAGATTCGATTGCCCGAAAGCCACACCTGCAGAGATTCGTCGGCCCCATCGTCGTTGTTCCAGGTGTCGATGACGACGGAGAGTCGGCGTCCGCCGAGACCAAACCCATGGTGGTTCGGGTTGATCGTCGTGCCGTTGGTTTGCAGATGGAAACCAAGTCCATCGGCCCCATCGGGACCGCCAAAGGTGATCTGGAAACGGCTGATCGAGCTCCAACTTGCGGAGGCATCCCAGCGACTCTCCGCATCCCAGGCCGAGCCATTGCGACCCGAGCCATTGTTCGTCAGGCGCAGTCGTCGCGGATAGGGCGAGAAGATTGGAGCCCCGTCTTCGGTCCAGAACGCATCGCCAACGAGGGCCATGCTGGCGGTCTCGAAATCGCCGCCGGTGAAATCTCGCGCACGGCGTAACTGTCCGGGCGCGAGATCGAGGACCGGCACCGTCCCGGCGAGGAGAAAGGAACGCACGTCATGGTTCTGCGTCGCGTTGCCGGTACGCGCCGAGAAGCCCGCATGGGATGGTCCCAGGTTGCGCAGGTCGATGCTTACGCGTTCATCGAGAAAAGCGTTCGAGCCCTCGTCGAAAAGCGCAATCCTTAATTCCTGAGCGGCAGCCCAGTACTCCAACTCCATCCGGAAAACTCGAGGAAAGGACCCGGGCCTCGGATCCGATGGGAAATCGAGGAGGTTGTTGAAGTACAGGACGGCACCGTTGACCAGAACATAAAGCGATTCCTCGGTTCCTTGCGGCCCGTTGTTGTAGGTGTCAACCACGACGGAAATCCGCGGGCCGGCAAGTCCGGTTCCATTCTCGGCCGGGTTCGCGTCGAGACCATCGGATTGCAGATGAAACCCGAGCCCATCGGCGCCTTCGGCTCCCTGATAAGAGAGCTGGAACTGATAGAAGGCCTTCCAGTTCTGGCTCGCATCGATTTGTGTGCCGGCGTACCAGGCTGAACCCTGTTGGTTTGTCTGGTTGCTGGTGAGGCGTAGTCGTCTCGGTTGCGGCTGGAAAAAAGGTGCGGGGTCTTCAACCCAGACTGCGTTGCCGTTGAGGACAAAATCGGCTGTCTGAAAATCGGCTCCCGTGAAGTCGCGTTGCACGATCGTTCCGGCGGGCAGCAGGTCGGCAAAGACCCCCAGACTGCCGCCGAGGGCGGAGGCTTCGAGTCCATAGAATGTCTTCCCGAGAATCTCGGGAATCGGGAAGCTGCCCAACGTCGAGCTGATGTTCGGGAGGGCGGCGGGGAGCAATTGCTGCAGGGTCACGGACACGAGCGCTTCGTTGAGCTCCAGCGGGTTTTCCAGAACGAGAACGTCGATCTCATTGGCTGCCAGCGGTCCCAGTACAAACTCGAGAAGGCCGAGAATATTATCGAAGCCCACTTCAATGCCCGTGCGGAGATCGACGAGAACATTCAGGATTTGCAGATCTCCTCCGGCGTCCTCGACGATAAAACGAAGCTGGAGATGGCCGATCCTTAGCTCGGCGACCTCGCCGGCCGGACCTGTCTGGGTTGTGAGAAAGGGCGCCAGTCCGGGACGAACCTCGACGCGGACGGGTCTCGTATCGGGCCAGATGGTAGCGATTTCGGGAAAGACGAGCGCCAGCAGGTCGGTGGTGATCGGGGCACCGGCCAGAGCCTCGATGTTGCTTACCAGCAGACCGCATCGGGTCTCTTCGGCCAGCAGTTGGTTCAGGACGGTTCGCGAGAGTGAGAGTGCGACATCGTAAGCGCGACCCGCAACGGGCGTTCCCGCAGCAAAGATCGGCAAGTCGCCGGCGGCGACGACGACACCCAGCGGTTCCGCGGATCCTGCAGGCGGCGTGCATTGACCGCTTCCGCCGCCCACATTCGCGGCCAGAGTCAGGTCATTGCGAATGGTGATGCCCTCGTCGTCGATCGGGATATCGGCGATTGGCGCGCTGATGCCGACGCCGAGGCTGTCGCCCAGTACGCCCTGAATGGCGAAGCCGGCGAGAGCAATTTCGATTGCCGAAGCAATGGGCGTATCGTCATCGCCTGGAGATTGATTGTCGAGGAATCCGGTGAATCCGTCGCGCACAAGCGACTCCACATCGCCGAGGAAATTTCCGACAAGGCTCTCGAGCAGTCCGCTGCCAAAGCCGTCGCCGCAATCGGTGTCGGCGCTGAAGCCGGCGAAGCTGACGTCGATGCCTCCGAGCTGTGTGACGTCGATTCTGGTGCGATCGGCGGGGGCCCACCAGAGGTCGAAGTTGCCGCGAAGAACGGCGGCGTCCGAGGTGACGTTGATGTCACAGCCAAGTTCGACAACGCGGGCGCTCAACGACACAGCTTGCAGGACGATTTCGGCCTCCACGTAGCCCACACCGGCGCCGCGTGCGTCGGCACCCAGTCGGAACCCGGCCACTGCGGGCGGTGGTGCATTGCTGCCGTTGGAGGGGTTGATGGTGACGTCCGTGGTGAGACATCCGATCACGCAAAGGTATTCGAAGTCGTCGATGACCAGAGTGCCGGGTGGGAGAAGTGAGGGTAGGTCGATCTCGACCATGGAGGCGAGCGACGGTTCCAGACGATCGAGCCCTCGATCAGACAGGCGGAAGGAGAGGCCGGCAGCCTCGGTAGAGCCCAGCGGGATCCCCGAGGTTTGGTGAAGAGTTCGGCGTTGACGAAGCAGGACGTTCTGCGAGCTGGTATGGCGCAGCTCAATCACCAGAGGCTGCAGAACTCCCGAGCCGGCCTGCACGCTGTGGGAGAAGCCCCCCGTGCTGGTGGTCGCGGCAACTTCGTTGTTGACGTAGACGGAATATCTTTCGGGCGCTGCCCCCCCGAATTGACCGTGAGCCTCGATCGAGGTGCCCTGGAAGAACGCTCCCTGAGTGGGGGATTGCAGGCTCAGGAAAGGTTCGGGGTACAAATCATTGAAGGTATCCTCGCCGATTTCGTCCATGGTTGTCGTGAGACATTCGCCGAGAGCGGCGGGATCGGCTGCGCAAAGCCCCAACCGAGCAGGGCTTTCCGCCGCACATGCGAGTGCCGCATCCTGCAGTTTGAGCTCGGCCCTGGCGACTTCGTCGCGAGGATCGGCAAAGCTGTTGAACTCCTTGCAGGACTCTTCGATGCTTGTCCGATCCGCGAGGAAGCGGCAGCGTTGCTGGACCTTCTGGCGTCGGTCAAGAAGAATGCGAGTTGCCTTCCCGACGCTCGCGGCACAGCGCAGATCATCTTTTTCCGGGTTGAACTGAGGTGACGGGTAGGCGGCGTCGGCCGCGCTTGTAGCGCGGGCCTTGGCGAGACAACTCATGCAACTCACTACACCGGCAAAGCTCTCATTCGGTCGGTCGCCGCAGGGTGCCGGGCAGTATCCCAAGCCGGAGGCGAAGGGGCTTTCGCTTTGCGCACAACTTTTTGCAGCAAGTTTGGCGAGCTTCTCCTCTGCCTTGCGAACGGACTTCAGCGCTGCGACATCAGTGCTCTCGAGATCCCGACAATCAGCCGGGGTGTCGCGCCCTCTTATGGTGTCTTCGTGACATTTGGCCTGGTACTTGAAAGCGGTGACGGCCAGCTTGCGGTAGCCTTTGCCGAGGTCCCGTCGGCATTTGATATCTACATCAATGGCGAGAGCATCTGGGGCGATCAGCAGCGACAGTGAGAGCGCCGCGGCCACGAGGCAAGACCGTAGATCGATCCGTCGAACGTTTGGGTTATATTCTTTCATCACGGGAATTTACCAAGCCTCAGGACCATACCTCGGCGCTGCCGGCCGCGCGAGCGACAAAAGTGCTTGGATTATCGATGCTTTTCGGATCTACGGGGGTCTCTCGCGCTATATACGGGATTGTATTCCGGTCCGTCCGGACATAGGAAGGGAAGTCAGGTGCAGGATAACTGTCGGGCAAGGTTCTGACGGAAGAAAGGTTGTCGATGAGAAATCTAAGCGGATTGTTGTGGTTGGGGGCGGTGGTAACGGTCCTTGCGGGCTGTTCCGGCAGTAATTCGGACGAACCCCCGATGCGCGCGGAAATTGTGCGCACGAGCTTCGGCATCCCTCATATCAAGGCAGACAACTTCAAAGGGCTCGGCTACGGCTATGGCTACGCGTTCTCGCAGGATAATTATTGCGAATTGATGAAGGAAGTCGTCCGTGCCAACGGTCGCTCCGCACTTTTTCTGGGAGACGAGGGCAACTTCGACGCCGATGTAGTCTACAGCTTTTTCAACAACGACGAATATATCGAAAACGAATTCATGGCGGCGGCACCACGGGATCTCGACGATCTGGTGGTCGGTTATGCGGCAGGTATGAATCGCTATTTGCGCGAGACCGGCGCCGAGGGATTGCCTGAAGGTGAGACCGGCTGTCGAGAGGCTGCCTACGTGCGCGAGGTGACGCCGATGGATCTGGCCAAGGTCTACCGCAAGCTGATTTTGCGGGGGTCGATGGATCCTTTGATTCGTGCGGTCACCTCGGCTGCACCGCCCGAATCGCTGGCGGCCGCCCCTCGTGTCGAGGCCCAGAGCTTTGCCTTTCAGGCTGAGGATCTCGGGTTTATACCGCCGAGCGAATTCGGCAGCAATGCGTATGCCATCGGAAGAGACGCTTCCCGGTCGGGCAAGGGACTTCTGTTCGGAAATCCTCATTTCCCGTGGAACGGTCCACAGCGGTTTTATAATGTTCATCTGGAAATTCCCGGCGTCTACAATGTTGCGGGTGCATCGTTGTTTGGCGTCCCTTTGGTGAACATCGGTTTCAATGAGGATCTCGCATGGACGCATACCGTCTCCACGGCGCGTCGATTCGCCTTCGTGGAACTGAGGATCCTCCCCACCGATCCCATGCGCTACCAGTATGACGATGAGGTTCGCGAGATCACCTCGCACCCCGTCACCGTGGAGGTCCGTCTCGAGGACGGTAGCGTGGAGGAACGCACCAAAACGATCTATATGAGCCACGTCGGCCCGATTGTGGATTTGGGTGTGCTGAGCCCGGTCGTGGCGGGTTGGCCAACGGCGTTTGGTACGCTCCTGGCTCTTCGGGATGCCAATCTGGAAAACACCGCGGCCCTTCCGCAGTGGCTGGCGATCGGCCAGTCTCATAGCATCGCGGAACTGCTGGAAGCGCTTGAGCTGCTGGGTGTGCCCTGGGTGAATACGATCGCGGCCGATCGAGATGGTCAGGCCCTTTACGGCGATGTCGGCGCGATTCCGAATATCTCCGTAGCCAAGCTCGATGAATGCGGAAAGACGCCGCTGACGGAGTTGCTGACATCGCAAGGGTTCCCCTCTCTCGACGGATCACGCTCTGCTTGTGAATGGGGCGTTTCCCCGGGAGTTCGGGAAGGGCTCTTTGCTGCCGATCAATTACCGGCTCTTCAGAACACGACCTATGTTGCCAATGCGAATGACAGCTATTGGCTCTCCAACCCCGCGCAGCTTTTGACGGACTACTCTCCGGTCATCGGGCGGGAAGACGTGGCGCAGTCCTTCCGCACCCGGTTGACGTTCATGCAGGCTGAAGAGCGGATTGCGGGGACCGATGGATTGGGCCTGCCAGGCTTTGACCGCGAGTTGCTCGAACAGATGCTCTACCTTAATCGGAATATCGGGGCCGATCTCGTGCTCGATGACGTCATCGAGATCTGCTCCGGAGTCGACGACTGGCCAGCGTACAGCAATGCGCCGGCTCAGGCGGCCGAGGCCTGCGAGGTTCTGTCGCTATGGGATACCCGCTATAATAGCGACAGCACGGGACCTCATATCTGGGAAGAGTTCTGGGGGAGGTTGACCGATGTTGCGGATGTGTGGGCGGTGCCCTTTGATGTGACAGATCCGGTTCATACGCCTCGCGAACTCAACCGAAGCAATCTCGATGTTGTGGAAGGCGTGAAGCGTGCTTTGGGCGAAGCAGTCGATGAATTGATTGTGCGTGGACTGCCCATGAATCGTTCTTGGGGCGAGGTGCAGTACAAGGAGGTCGATGGGGATCGTATCCCGATCTCCGGCGGATCAGGTGCTTCGATGTTCAGCGTGATTTCGTCTCGCTACGTCGGCGACCAGGGGCGCGGCTATATCCGTCACGGCAACAGCTATATTCAGGTAGTGACCTGGGATGACAGTCGCTGTCCCGATGCCTCGAGCGTTCTGACCTACTCGCAGTCGACCAATCCCGCGTCCCCGCATTTTGCGGATATGACGCGTGTCTACTCGGCAAAAGAATGGGTCGATATGCCCTTTTGCGCCGACGATATCGAGGCGGACACGGTCTCCGAGATCGTTCTCGAGGCTGTTGCGGAGCCTCTCTCGTAAAATTTTCGGCAGCCTGGCGAAGCGAGGCCTCGATTGTCGGCTCTGTCTTCTGGAGATCGATCAGAGCCAGACTTCGAGGTTCTCGCGCTGGGCCAGGCGTCTGGACAGGCGGATCGTCAGGAGATCGGCGAGGCCGGTGTCGGTCAGCAGGGAGCGCACCGAAGTGCGCTCAGGTTCGGTGAGGGAATCGAAGGTATCCTGTGCGCGCTGTAATTGGAAGAATCGATAGGGCTGAGCCACCGACTCGATCGGTTGACCGCGGACCGAGAAATGCGCCTTGCCGAGAAAGCGCTCGGCCGGCACTCCCGGTGCCGGCGGGGTCGCCCGAAGCCATTGATTGATGGTTTCTGCGGCGGCCTCTGTCTCGGGCAGCAGGTCGGCGGAAAGAATTCGCAGGGTCTCGATCAAGGTCGCAGGGATCTCGTCGTTGGGCAGGTAGTCTTCGCTTGCCTCAAAGAATTCTGGAGTATCGGCGTCGCCTCGGTTCATGCGCTCGACCCAACGGTAAACTCGAACTGCTTTTTCCTGCATGATTCGTGCGGGATAGGGGTCGCGTCCCAAATGGGCATAGAGGGGCGCGATCAGGCCGAAGTCGCCGATACAGGGTTTGCCGCCGAGGAGGTAAGGGTGGGCCGAAAAATGAGTATCGAGGGCCGCCAGAAGCTCCAGATAGAGTGACTCGACCAAATCCTTTGTTTCGTCACGAACCCCCCAGAGCCCCGCAACAAAGCGCATTTTCTCCATCATGCGTTCCGTTTTCTCCGGACGCGCCGGGACGTCTCGCTGGGAGTAGTAGAAATGGTGCCTGAGAAAGCTGAGGTTCTGGTCCGGGAAGTTCCAGCGGTAATGCATGGCCGGGCGCAGGAGGCCATCGGTTCCAACCAGGTCGAAAAGGGAACTGACCACCTTCTGGCGCGCCGTAGAGGGTTGGCAGGGATGCCCGGTGGCCTGCTCGAAATATTCGATGATTGCGGCTCCGTCTCGAATAACGGTGCCGTCCGGCGTCTTGAGGGTCGGAATCGTCGGTAATTTTGCCAGCGGGAGAATATCGTTCTTGAAGCTTTCGTGGCCCGTGGAAAGCTCCTGAAACGGGATCTGATTCTTGATCAGGTAGGAGCGCGCCCTTCCTGAATACAAGGAGTGCGTGATGGCAAAAAGAGTATGTTTCTCCGACATTGGCTGCTCTCGCTTGGCTGGGGTGAGCCTGCAATCATCTTTGCAGGGCAAGCACTAGGCGTCGCGTATCGGGGTTCTTTTCGCAACCCGGATGGGCAGAGGGGATGGGATCTCGCGGTGGATCGCCGGTGCTCGGGGGACGGCGCAACGGTCGCGTGCGGCTCTCGGTGGCCGTTTGCCTGCCCGGCGGGCGGGCAAGGGTTTTCATGCAGGCATTGGTCCGGTAAAACCGAAGAGTGCTGATTGTTATTTCTCCCGCCAAATCGCTGGATTTCGAGTCCCCTCTGGCCACCGACAAGTCCTCAACGCCGAGGATGCTGCGAGATTCGCGCGAGCTGGTCTCGGTCATGGCGCAGAAATCGGCGAAGGATCTCTCGAAGTTGATGAGCATATCGGCCCCTCTCGGGGAGTTGAACCACGAGCGTTTTCAGCAGTGGCACACGCCCTTCACCCCGGACAACTCGCGCCCAGCGCTCACGGCTTTTACCGGCGACGTCTATCTCGGGATGGACGCGCCCGGTTCGTTCACGAGTCGCGACTACACCCATGCGCAAAAGACTCTGCGCATCCTGTCGGGTCTATATGGCGTGCTGCGGCCTCTTGATCTCATGCAGGCCTACCGGCTTGAGATGGGCACCTCCTTGCCCAATGGTCGTGGCAAGGATCTGTATGCGTTTTGGGCCGATCGGATCACCCGAACTTTGAACGCCGACCTGGCGGAAAGCCCCGGGGCAAAAGTTCTGGTCAATCTGGCGTCCAACGAATATTTCCATTCGGTACGCGCCAATGAGGTCGAAGGGCGGATCGTCACGCCCAAATTTCTGGATGCCAAGGATGACGGCCCCTACAAGATCGTGAGCTTTTTCGCCAAGCGTGCCCGCGGTGCGATGTCCGGCTGGCTGATCCGAGAGAGGATCAAATCGGTCTCGGCCATAAGCGACTTCACAGGGATGGGCTATCGGTTTGACGACAGTCGTTCGTCGCCGGAGGAGCCGGTCTTCGTGCGCGAAAACAGCAGCAAGAGTTAGGCCTCTCTTCTCCTCAGCGGGGTCCGGGCGCGAGGATGGCCAGCACGATCAACCTTTCCTTGCCTGTATTGCGAATCCCATGGGGTACGCCTTCCGGGGCCACCAGGACCATCCCGGCGGACATCGGCACCTCTTCGCCTTCGAGAAGGAATTCCCCCTCGCCCGCGACGACCTGGTAGACTTTGTCCATCCCGGTATGCGCGTGGAGCGCATGCTCTTGCCCTGGCTCGAAACTATTGAGTCCGACCAGCAAGCGCTCGGATTCGAAAAGTGTCGCCTTACCCATTTTGGAGGGTTGGAAGATCGCATGGTCCTCGGGTCGGATCGCTACAGGGTGATTCATGGCATCGGCTTTCTTGGTTGCTGTTCGCGGTTGGCAAAGGATTTCGGCCGCGGGATTATTTGCAGGACGCTAGCCCAAAGCTGCTAGTTTGCGCAAAGCCGGGAGCGCGGGAGTCGCTCCGGGCAGCAGGAGTATCCCCGGGGGATGCGTCCGCTTTCACAATCAACTTGCAGGGCTCGCTGCCGAGGCGGTGACTCCTCGTCCGTTTTCTGCTGGTCGTTGCGACCGCTGCGTGGAATCTGATTCCACGCAGCGGTCGGATCAGTTGCCCGGATAGAGTACTTTATCGAAGGATCCCGTCGGGGTGGTATTTCCGTAGGTCCCGCCAATTCGCCCATTCCGGTACTCCTGAACCGTCAGGCTGATTACGGGAAGACCCTCGTAGCCTGTGGCGGGACGACCAAATACGTTCAGGAGTCCATCCGGCAGAGTTTCGCCATGCAGAAGTTCGCCCGCGAGGTTGCGGTCGAAGTACATCTTTACGGTACCGGAGAGCGGCCGCGGCAAGCGGTCGGTCCACAGGGAAATGTCAGCCGGCGGCTCGCTGACCTCACTACGCGAGACCTCGGCGCGCATGGCGATCTCGGTGGTAGCGCGTGTGAGTCGACAACCCCCATCCACGGTCGTGAGTCCGGACGCCGCCAGAGTTGCGGCTCGTGTATTCCCCTCTCGATCGGCTACGGTGCAGCGCATCTTCTCCCCGTTCGGGTTGCAACTGAAAGGTCCGGGGCCGTAGGGGGCACCTTCGGCACAATTCAAATTGAGTGTCGGCAAGGAAGCAATAATGCGCGTCTCTCCACCGACCAGAGGGCTGATGTCGAATTGAGCCGACAGCTGAGCTGACGTCAGCGCCAAGTTTACCGCGGCGACGCATTGGGTCGGCGTCAGCAACCTTTCGCCATCGGTGCGGAAGGTAAGGCAATCGGCAAGAGTGGGAGCCTCCAGGTTGCTCAGAATCCCGCCTTCGACGAGAATCGGCCCCAGTCCGCGAGCGGCAAATCGAGCGATCGCCGGAGTTCGGTAGGCATGGGAAACCCCGGCACCGACACGCACGAGAAAGACCTGAGCGGAAAGGTGATTGGTGGCAGCTTCGCGCAAGAATCCGTCGGGCTTGGCCCAACGGTTGCCCTCGAGCCGAGCGAGCTGGTCTTCCGGGTCGCAGGAAAGGGACTCGACCCCGATGATCTCGAAAGAACCGGTCTGCCAATCCTTCACATCGCCCGGGACCGCCTGAGTGAAGGCCTGGGGTGTGGTGAAGGCGTCAGCTGTCCGCCACGAACCGAGGTCTTCTTCGACGACCACGGGAAACCCGGAGCGGAGCTCTGGAAGCCCGTTCGAGCCCAGCTGGAGGTTTCCGGCCCAGACCTGGCCGCAGCCGAGAATAATCGAATAGCTGAAGGCCTGAGTCCCCTGCAGGGATTCTTTGAACCGAACCCGCGCCAGAATTCCTCCATTGGGATTATAGCAAAGTGTCCCGTCAGTGCCGCGCTGGTAGTCCGAAGAATTACAGACCGGCAGGTTTTCATCGCCGGTATTGGAGTTGCGGATCTGAATCAGGACCTGCTGCGCATCGCCATCATTGGCGCGCACATCGTACCATGGGCCCAGAGCCACCTGGCCCTCTCCGCCGATATTCAGGACGGGTCCGGCATAGATCTGCCCAGAGGCGCTGACATTCTGTGCGGGGTTTGCTGTTGCTGCCCGCCGGCTGCCAGTGTTCCGGATGTCGGCGAGCAGGGCCGCCTCGAGGCCCCAACGGTTTTTGAAGATGTTCTCCGGGGCCGGTGCACAGACTCCGGGTTCATCCGGGACCCGGCGGCAATCCGGTCCGCAATTGGGACCGGTATCGTCGCACTCTTCGCCAGCTTCTCGCTGGATGATCCCGTCGCCACAAACGGTGCAGACGTCCGGGTCTCCGGTGCGACAGATATTATCCCAGTATCCGGCGGGTTCTCCTGCCCGGCAGGTTTCGTCCAGCGCCGGGTCCGGTAGTCCACCGTCCGCGCAGGGAATATTGCTCGACGCGGGTACGCATTGGTTGCATTCGTAAAGCCCATTCGGGTCCGGTGGGATCGGCGGTGTCGCACCGGCACAGAGCGGGCCTTTTGTAAGCGTCCCGTTGAAGATTCCGAGGTCGCAGCTTTCGGGGATGACGAAGTTGTCCAAGCCCGCCGCCTCCCGTCGGTCGAGAGTCGTCTCACATTGCGCGGCTGATTGCGCGGTGAGGGTAGGCATGGTTTCGAAGCAGATGAAATTCCTGTAGGACGGTACTGCGAGTTCGGTCTGACAAATATCATCACCGCAGGCACGACAGTTGGCGTAGCAACTCTTGGAGCTGCCGTTGCTCGGCCCCTCGTCGCAGAATTCGCCATCCTGCTGAATCGCGTCACCGCAAAAAGTACAGTCGGAGCGACAGACCAACCCGTTTGGGCCGGGGTTGCCGGTTCCGTTATCGGCTCCGTCATCGCAGGTCTCATCTCCCCGGATCACACCGTCGCCGCAGAAGGACGGGGTCGGCGTCGGTGGGGTCGGCGTCGGCGGTGCTTCACCGTGATAGCCGACCATATAGACGCGGTTGGCGAGAACAGTTCCCGTGATATTCGTGAATTGTTCCAAGCGGAAGTTGTTGTCGTTCGGCGATACGAAGCGGGCCACGACGTTTGAAAGGCGCCCGATCACATTGTTGTTGCCCCGGGCTTCGATTTGGAAAACCAGATCACTCGGGTTGCCGCTGTCGGGTCGAATCGTAGCCTCAGGTTGCGTGCGCACCGACCGCCGCACTCGTACCGTGACCGCGCCTTCGGCCTGCAGACGCGCACCCTTGCCGATGGTGAGTCTGTGCATCTGATAGTTGCCGGCGCGCAGCGTCAGGGTCGCGCCGTCGCGCACCGTAACGTTGCCGTAGCAACGACCACTTATAGGCTCCCCTGTTGTGTTCCGTGGCACATCGACATCGAATGCAACGGTAACGCAGTCGCTGGTGGGGGTGGCCGGCGGCGGCAGGGTGACATTCGTTGGCGGGAAGTCTGTAGACAACTGCTGTCCTCGGATGGTGCCCGAACCGGTCAAGGTTTGCGTGTAGAGATTTTCGACGGAGGACTGTCTCTGGAGTCGGGTGGTCTGGGCCGCGACCAGCCCACCCGCTTGCTGGCTGTCGGTTCCGAGGTCGAAATAGCCGTCGGGATCGAGGACCAGAAAGCTTCCGTTCAGGTTCCGGTTAGGTCCGACCAGAATCTGCTCTTCGGCGATGACCGCGTAACTTTCCCAATTGCTCTGAGGGAGGGGGGCCGCCTGCAGATCCGCGCCAAACGCGGCCTGAATCAGAAGTGCCAAAGATAGGGCGAGAGCTCGATAAATATTCGTGTACATCGTCATATCTCCTGCTCACTCACAGGGCAGTAAAATGGTTTGAGAGGATCCTGACGGCGTGGTGTTGCCGTAATTGCCTCCGGTTTGAAGATTGGTGAATTCCTGAATGACCACGGAGACCACCGGAAGTCCGAGATAACCGTCGACAGCCACGCCTTGCACGTTGAGGTTTTTCGGACCGCTGTAATCAGAAAGGGTCTCTGCGAGGGCGCGCTGGTCGCGCGCCGCAGAATTACGTGCGGGGATATATTTTTCCTGATGGATCACGATATCCTCGGAATTCTTGGCCAGATCGATTGTGAATTTGCCGGAACCGCCGAGTGGTAACTCCCAAGTCCACAGAGTCAGGTCGGCGGATGGGTCCGGTTGTGTCTCGCGAATCGCTACAATCGACATATCCTTGGGTAGCCGGCAGGTTGACGGGGCCGGTTGAGCTGAATCCATCGAAGGGGGCGGGGCGAGTGGGTTCTGAATTCGTGTGCCGAGCCTGCTGTATATCTCGCAGTTGATCTCTTCGCCCTGAGGATTGCAGCTGAACGGTTCCGAATCGGCGTAATAATCGTTCAGGCAGCGGTAGCGTCGCGTCGGCATCGCCGTCGCAATCCGAGTCTGGCCGGCGATCAGGTCCTGAATATCAAATTGCCCAAGCGTCTCGGCCGAGGAGATTGCCAGATTGACCGCCGAGATACACTCCTCGGGAGTGAGGGGGGTCTCGTGGTCCCAACCCGTCGTGATGCAGTCGTGAAGTGTAGGTTTTTCGGGAGTCGCGAGCAGGTTTCCGCCAAGTGGAATCGGTCCGCCTTCATACTCCACGAAACGAGCGATCGCGGTGCCCTGATAAGAAAAGGAGCGGCCGGATTGGGGCTGAATGATAAAGACTTTTGCCGACAGGGCGTTGCTGGGTTCGTGCCCGCCCGGTCGAAGTTTCGCCCATTGCCAGGTCCGACTTTCCGGCGCACCGTCCGGGCCCGGAACAATCGTGGCTCCGCAAGGGATGGACTCGATGCCGATGATCTCGAAAAATCCTCTCTGCCAATCCTCGATGGAGCCGGTTGCGTTCACATCCTTTTCAAACGGAAGTGGATCGAGAGGGATCTGGGCGCTAAAGAGTCCGTCTGCATCCGCGGTCACGACGGGAAAGCGAGTTCGGACCTGCGGCAAGTTGTTTTCGCCCATGGAGATGACGCCTGCCCAAGTTTGTCCGCAGCCGATGGCGATCGGAAAACTCAGCGCCAGTTGACTGGTTCCGGCTTCTCGGAAGAATACGCGCGCGAGGATCCCGCCGAGAGGGTTGTAGCAGTGGAGGCCATCGAGTCCTGCGAGGAAGTCCTTACGGGTACACTCCGGCAGGTTCGAATCCGAAGAGTTGCGGTTCCAGATTTGCAAGTTGGTGTGTTGTGGCAGGATATTTGTCGATTGAGGGTCGATCCCGCGCTCGCGTGCATCAAAGTAGGGCCCAAGCACGATCTGGCCCTGATTACCGGGATTGATGATCGGCCCGGCGATGGCGGTACCGCCTCGCGTCCCGGCCAGATTGCGGTAGACGTTGCGTGGCCCCGAGACCGCGGCCCAGGAGACCTGAGTCGCGAGCACGGCCACAAGGGTGATCGCCATACTGAATTTAAGCTGTCGCACGGGTGCAGACTATCACTCGAAGACTTTCGGCGGGTAGGGTTTTTCTGGTCCGTACGGAAGTTTATCAACGGAGATCTCCTGAAAATAGCGATTGACAGGGCATCGGCTAGCGCAGTTGGCGTAGGGAGGCGGATTTTTCTCTGTGGCCGCGATTTACCGTTGACCTAAAGGGGACTCTAATAATATACCTTTCTCCAAGTTTGGACCGTTCTCCATGAATTTACCCAATATTGACAGTGATATTACGCCGGGGCGTCGCGAGCGCCGGCGTCGCGAGTTGCGCGAGAGGGTGCTGGCCGTGTCGCTGGAGTTGGTCGCTGACAAGGGCTTCGATGCCACGACCGTCGAGGAGATCGCTGAGGCAGCCGATATCGCGCCGGCCACCTTTTTCAATCATTTCCAGAGCAAGGGCGGTCTTCTCGGGGAGATCACCGCACAAGTGGTTGCGTCAGTGGAACTTCTGATCGAGGCCCATCTTCAGGAGGATGCCAATGTTGCGGCGCACCTCGAGGGCCTTGCGCGGCATGCGGCTGCGCTGATCTCGGAGCAGCAGAAGCTGGCTCGCGAGGTCATGCTCGAGATGCTGCGGTCGAGTTCGCGCCCCGAAGATGCGGCCCCCTATTTGGCCAGTCTGGGACGACCGATTGCCTTGCTTCTCGAGCGAGGTCAGGAGCGAGAGGAAGTTCGTGCCGATCTCGAAGCGGAGTTTCTGGCCGAGATGGTGCTGGGCGCGTTGCACGCGACCTTGACCCAATGGCTGTCCGACGAATCCTATCCCATTGTTGAGCGGCTCCCCCGAGCCGCATCTTTTATTTGTGAAGCCATCCGTCCAGTCGGTGTGGTTTCGAATTCCCGGGCCGATGCCCATGAGGTTTTTTGAGATGAGTATCCCTGATTTTGATTACGGCAAGTCCGATTTTTGGACCTGGGATAAACCGATGTATGACCAGCTTCAATGGCTTCGGGAGAACGACCCGATCCATTGGTCGGAGAAGTCCGGTCTCTTTATTTTGACTCGGTTCGAGGACGTGATGTTCGCATCCAAGAACAACGAAACCTTCTGCTCGGGTGAAGGCGTGCTCCCCTCGAACCCGGCGAAACTGGGCCTGATCGATGAGGACGAACCCCGCCATCAGAAGCTTCGGCGTTTGGTGAACAAGGGATTTACCCCTCGAATGGTGCGCAAGATGGAAGAGGACTTCGAGGGTATCGTCAAAGATGCGCTTGATGGGGTCGCACATACAGGACGCTGCGATTTTGTTCATGATATCGCTGTGCCGCTGCCGCTTTTGATCATTGCGGACATGATCGGCGTTCAACCCGACGATCGTGCCAAGTTTCACCAATGGTCAGATTGCATGATTCTGGCACAGGGCAATATGCACGAGCCCGGAGTTGTGGAAGCAGCCGCGAATGCGTTTGTGGAATACGGCCAATATTGCACCGGGATCCTCGAGGATCGTCGAGCGAATCCCCGAGACGATTTGATGAGTATTCTGGTAACGGCGAAAGATGAAGGCGTCCTTGTCGATCATGATCACGCCGGGATGGACGAGGTGATCGTTCTGGAGGAGCAGCGCCAACTTAACAACGATGAACTCATCATGTTCTGTGTACTTCTGCTCGTGGCTGGCAACGAAACCACCCGGAATGGTCTGTCCGGTGGCATGAAGCTCCTGGTCGAAAACCCCCATATTGCGGAGCAACTGGCAGCGGACCCTGACCTGATCAAACCTGCTGTGGAGGAGATGCTTCGTCTGACCTCCCCGATTATTTCCTTTGTTCGCACAGCCACTTGCGATACCGAGATCCGAGGGCAGAAGATTGCCAAGGGGGAAAAGGTTTTGATGCTCTACCCGTCGGCCAATCGGGACGCCGAGGTCTTCGAGGATCCGGATCGATTTATCATTGATCGAAACAAGACCAATCTGGCTTTCGGCATCGGCAACCATTTTTGCCTGGGTGCGAATCTCGCGCGGATGGAAATGCGAGTGGCTTTCCGTGAGTTGCTCCGCCGGACGCCGGGGATGAAATACGCGGGCGAGGAGCCCGAGATGGCACCGTCGGCTCTGGTCCGCAGTTTCCAGAAGATGGATCTGGTTTTCACGCCCGAGACCGCATAGGCGCTTGCTTTGCCCGCGGACCCGCCAACAAGGGCGGGTCCGCCTCGGCAGATGGCCTCTGCCAATTCAGCTAGCGTCGGGATCGGTTGCCGGATCGCCACAGCGCGGGTCATTCTCCTGAAGCAGGTCGATCAGGGTCTGGCTGAGCGGAATGTCAACGCACCCGTTGGTTTTTTCGCAGATGAAATCGGTTTCCCTCGCATCCACATGGCAACCGAAGCACTCACCTCCGAATTGATTGATGACTTCGTCGCGCCCGCGTACACGAATTTCTGTTCCTGCTTCCGAGACTGCGAGTTCAAAATACTCCCAGTTGTTATTCTCAGGATCGAAGTCGGGGCCTCGTTTGACCATGGCCTCTCCGGGAACCAACTGGAGTATGGTTCCAATGGGGTATTGCTCTCCGGGGGTGAGCTTCTCGGCCAATGCAATTGCCTCATCGAGAAAACCGAGGGTATTGGCGATCCGGAGGTTGCGTACCCGTGGTTGCTCGGCGAGACACCGAAAATCGGCGGCCGTCGCGACGAAATCTGTTGGTACCGGCGTCGGTGTCGGGACCGGTGCCGGGCCCGGCGGTGGGCCTGATCCCCCACAGGCGAAGGCAAAAAGGGCGAGCAAGGCGAGTGTTGTGGTCTTTGTGAAATCCAGCACGACAGAACCCTACCAGCATATTTGTTCTCGACTCTATCAAAACGGGACGTTCGGTCGCGATAGGGGGCTGATCGACCCTGAAATGGTGCGCCGTTGGTGCAATTTTCCCCGGTGGGACTGGCACGATCCGGGGCCAAGGGGGTAGAGTCATCCAAGGGGGAGCGAGGCGCCTCCCCGGAGGGGGAACAATGAAAAGAGTTTTTCTTTTGGTGGCCACCAACATCGCCATCATGCTGGTACTTTCCGTCGCGGTCAGCTTGCTCGGGTTTCAGCCCTATTTGCAGCAAAACGGACTGAACCTGGGATCGCTGCTGGCCATTTCCGCTGTCTTCGGATTTGGCGGTTCCTTCATTTCGCTGTTGATGTCGAAGTGGATGGCAAAGCGTATGATGGGGGCGCAGGTTATCGAATCGCCACGGAACCCCGCAGAGCAATTTCTTTTTGACACTGTGCGCAATCAGGCGCAGGTGGCGGGGATCGCGATGCCTGAAGTCGCGATATTTGATTCCCCTCAACCGAATGCCTTTGCCACCGGAGCCCGTCGCGATGCGGCACTCGTCGCGGTGAGCACGGGGCTTCTGCGAGGCATGGGGCGCGACGAGGTCGAAGCCGTCCTCGGACACGAAATCAGCCATATCGCCAACGGGGATATGGTGACCTTGACCTTGATCCAGGGCGTGCTCAATACCTTCGTCTTTTTTCTCGCGCGCGTTGTCGGATACGCGATCGACCGCGCCATTTCCGGCGATCGGGACCGTGGCGGGTTTGGTATCGGTTATTTTGTGAGCGTTATGGCCGCGCAAGTTCTGTTCGGGATGATCGCCAGTGTCATCGTGATGTGGTTCTCTCGGCAACGCGAGTTCCGGGCTGACTCCGGTGGCGCCCAGTTGGCCGGCCGCGGCAAGATGATTGCCGCCCTCGAGGCGCTGAAGAACCCCCATACGGAGGTCGAAATGCCGCAACAGTTCTCTGCTTTCGGGATCTCGCCGGGGCATCGGTCCCGTTTCGGAGCTCTTTTCATGAGCCATCCCCCATTGGACGAAAGGATCGACGCGCTTCAGCGAGGATCCTGAGAAGCGAGGGGGTGCAGGCTGGATTCCCTTGCAGCCAACCTTGAAATCATATCGAAGTGAGCGCAGGTCGGAAGCTTTCGCCCTGCAAGCCAATAGAATGTACAGCCCCGGAGACAAGAGATGAGAAGTTCAGCGAAATTATGTTTGGCCCTTGTTTTCCTCGGGATGGTTGCATGCGGGGGCAGTAGTTCGAGCAAGGAGGCCAGGCCCGCGTTGGATTTGGAATTTTCGGATCCGCCGATTGATTTGGAGGGGACAGCTGCGAAGTTCGTAGCGGACCTTCGCTACGGCGAGGGCGAACGGAACTTTTTGGACATCTACCTACCGGAGTGCTCGGAGCCGACGGCTTTGGTCATTTACGTCCATGGGGGCGGGTTTACCGGTGGCAACAAGTCGGCCGGGCATCGAAACCCCGGCAATGTGCGCGAGTTCCTCGATAATTGCGTGGCTTTTGCGACGATAAACTACTTTCTTCTGGACGTTCCGTCCCGAGCCGAAGGAACCGACTCGATCGCCGCGCAGGGCGGTGTGCTTTCATCTTTGCGGGATGCCGCCCAATCGCTGCAATTTTTGCGCTACAATTTCGCGATCCTGAACCTCGATCCGACACGAGTCGCGATGTACGGTGCTTCGGCTGGTGCGGGCGCGAGTCTGTGGATGGCGACCCGCGACGATATGGCCGATGCCGACAGCGCTAATCCTGTCGCGAGGGAGTCTACTCGGATCCTGGCTGCGGGCGCGTTGGCCACGCAGTCCACTTATGACGTGATGAAATGGGACACGATCCTCATGCCGATCACGGAGCAATTCGCAGAAGCTTTGGGCGGGACGGATATCCCAACGGTCGCTGCGGCCGTGGGCGCAACCAACTATATGCTGACGTTTCTCGGCGTTCCCGAGGTGGCGGATATCTATACTCCAGAGAATGCCGAATATCGTGCCAGTATCGATATGCTGGGCATGATGGATGCCGAAGACGCGCCGCTTTTTGTCCGAAATTACGCAACCGGCTTCGACGACCTTCTCAACGTTTTCCTCCATACGGGCCTGCACGCGCTTGCCGTCATGGATCGTGCGGATGCGGTGGGGCTTGAGAATGTCACGTATGTCGAGGGCACTTTTGCGCGGGAAGATCCGTCAGGGCTGGAGTTGGTTCCGTTCCTCCTTGGCCATCTGGAGTGAAGCCCGACGAGCGAAGGCTGTGATTGGCGATGAAACTGCCGGTGGCACAGGCCGTGGGGTAACCTGTAGGCCGGGACCCGCCCATTCCGATGATTATATCGCATAAGCATAAATTCATCTTCATCCATGGCCCCAAAACGGCGGGTACAGCGATCGCCGACCAATTGCAGCCAATTTGTGGGGATAGCGATCTCGTCGTCCAGAAGAGGACATCGGGCCTGCAGAAACACGACGGTTCCGAGCGGATCCGGGATTTCGTTGGTGATGCCATCTGGCAAAACTACTTCAAGTTCACATTCGAGCGGAATCCATGGGATAAAATCTTTTCGCTCTACTGTATGCAGATGGACCCGGACCACTGGCTGCGCGACGAGGGCGGGGATTGGACGCGGGTGCGGTCCGATCTGCGGCGACGAATGTACGGCCATCGCACGCCTTCTTTCCGGAAATGGCTCCTGCGCAAGAATCGCGGTCTTTTCCATTCACGACTGCCCGAGTACCTCGGGCATCTCTATTTTGTCGAGGGGCCACTCGCGGTCGATTTCATTGGTCGGTTTGAAGAACTGCACCGGGACTTTGCCAAGATTACCGATCGGTTGGGCGTGGATGTTCGGCTCGGAACCGCGGATCGCGCGGTCCGAAGAAAGACCGATCCCGACTTCGATCCGGCTATCCCCTCGTATCGAAAACACTACGACGAGGAATTGCGAGAAGTTGTTCGCCGTCGCTACCAGCGCGAGATCGAATACTTCGGCTACGAATTCTAGCTCCTCGATGGTCGCGCAGGGGCATGGTTTCGTTCCCGGAAGGCCTTGCTTTACAATTGCACCCGGACAGGGAGGGGCTTCATGAGTTTAATTGCATTCTTGATTTTGGGGGCATTGGCGGGTTGGTTGGCGGGGGTTCTTACCCGCGGCGGCGGATTTGGTCTGGTTGGCGATATGGTCGTCGGCATTGTCGGCGCTTTTGTCGGAGGATTTCTCTTCAGCCTGGCCGGGCTGGATGCGATCGGTTTCATCGGGGCGCTGGTTTCGGCGACAGTTGGAGCGGTCGTGTTGCTTTGGGTCGTCGGGATGATCAACCGCGCTTGAAATTGTCCTGAGCGAGATTTCTTCCGTATCCTCGAAGTCGAGGCGGAATCGGGGATCGCCATCCGGAAGCGAGAGCGCTCGGTTTGCGAAAGCCTCGACCCTTGATGTCCAACTTGGTACCTTTGACCTCGGCAGATCGCTCGATTTCAGAGGGGGAATTTTGATGGCGCATCGCACGAAATTTTTAGGTTCAAGTTTTCTGGTGGCCGCGTTGGCCCTTGGTCTGGTGCCTTCTGTCGTTGACGCAAAGCTTCCGCGGGCGACTGCCGTAGAAATATCAACCGTCCAACAGGAGTTGCTGGAACTTCGATATTATACGGGCCCTGTGGATGGGCAGCGCAGCGAGGCACTGCGGTTCGCGGTTGAGGCTTTTCAAAAGGTCAATGGCCTGAGTCGCGACGGTATCGTTGGTCCCGAGACTCTGAGTGCTTTGGCGACATCGTCGATTCCGAAGGCCAATACGGTCCACGACGGAATTCACACCGAGGTCGATATTCCTCGACAGGTGCTTGCCGTTTATGAGGGAAATCAACTCTTGAGGATTTTGCCCGTCTCCAGCGGCAGTGGGAAGACCTATCGGGCGCCTGATGCCACAGAAGATAGTGTCGCCAACACCCCCACCGGTTCCATGAGTTTCCTTCGCCATATCGAGGGGATTCACCGCAGCCATCTCGGTCGGCTCTGGAACCCGGTATACTTTCACGCGGGCGGCTTCGCCGTGCATGGTGAGCCTTCGGTTCCTGTCTTTCCCGCGAGCCACGGATGTATTCGTATTCCGGTGGGAGATTCCGAATGGTTTGAGCAGACCGTGCCTCTGGGGTCTGCGATCCTTGTCTCCCCGGATGCGCTCTCGCTCGAGCCCGCGACCGCCTTGGACAAGAGCCTCTAGCGCCTCATGGCAGGAAGAGGCTCCGGGCTTCCCACTCGGGAGCAAATGCGACCAGGGCCCCGCCGTCCTTGATGGCATCGATGATCGAATTCGAGGTTGCCCGGGGCAGAGCGGGGCAGCCCCAGCTCCGCCCCATCCGGCCGTGGCGCTGGAGGAATTGCGGGCTGACATAGTCGGCTCCATGAATGACGATACTCCGGTCGAAGGCCTTGTCGTTGATACCCTGCTCAAGTCCGTGCAGGCGCAACGAGTAGCCATGTTTGCCGCGGTAGGTGTTTCCTGCCGCAAACAGGCCCAAGCTCGTCTGCAAACTCTCCGGAGTGTTGGAGAAGTTTTTTGCGTAGGCATCGCCCGAGTTCTTACCGTGAGAAACCCAGTCATGGAAAAGAACGCTTCCCTCCACGAGGTCGAGAACCCAGAGCCTCTTGTCGGATGAGGGTAGGCGATAGTCGATGATCGCCAGCCGCGGCCGCGAAACTAATTCCCTGCTTTTCGCCTCCGCGTAAGCCCGCAGCGACAGTGAGAGAACCTTCTCGGGAAGTTTGGGGGCCGCGCGCACGATGCTGGTGAAGGACTCCCTCAGGCCCGCGGGAATCGTCTCGAGGATCTTTGGTGCGGCCTTGGGCTCACGAGCGACTGCTGTCGCGGTTAGTGAGAGTGCCACCGCGAGCACCATGATTCCCGGAATGGGCCCGAGAAGTTTTCTCCAGTTCATGCACCGATGGTACCGGCCGCAGGCCGACGGTGATAGCCTGCATGCCGGTACGAGATCGGTTTTTTCAGGCGTCGGCCTTAGGGTGTTCCCGCGCAGATGCCGCTGGTGCATTGGTCACCCGTGGTCGATCCGTTGGCGTCGTCACAAACGGTTCCGTCGGTCACGGGGATGGGGGCTCCGCAGGTGCCGGTCATCGGGTCACATGTGCCGTTGTTGTTGCACTGATCGGCGCCCGAACAAGTCACGCCTTCGCAAAGGTCGACGGGCGCTGGTGCCTGCGTGAGATCGAATACGTATCCGTCCGAGCGGTCCTTCCAGGTCGCGGTGCGGGCAAAGCTTATCGTGCCGTCGATCTCGATTTCCACCTGGATATCCGGACTGGTCGCCGCTGCGAGGTCCGCGAATCCCTTCATCTGCCAACGCCAGATCCCTTCGCGGTTTGTGGTCATGGACATCAGGCTGATGCCATCTCTGGTCCCGGCACCGCGTCGAGCCGTGCGATCGCGGAAGCTCCATTTGTGGCCTCGCTGGATCACGTCGCCCGCGAATAGTGTGCCTTCGAAGACGGGATTCCCGTCACTTTGCACAGTGACCCTGAATTCCGATGTCGCCGGGTCGAATCCGTCGGGCAGGTCCATGCCCAGGCGCAGGTAGAAGAAATCCTTCTGGACGCGCCGTAGCCGGATCTTGGACGGGCATGGGTGCGTGCAAACATCATATACAGGGGTGTCTGCCACGACCGCGGATTCTTCGACGGCAATGACTGTATAGCCGCTCGTAGATGTCAGCACCGGGTTATAGCCAACTTCACGCAGTTGATGAGCGAGGTTGTCTGGCCCGGGGTCTCCGTGGAAGCCGCGGATTTGCCAAATGGCGTAAGCCACGTTGGGGGTAGTTTGCAAAGCACCCGGCTCGCCGGGCGTGAGGGCGGGGTCCCCGAAATAGATCATATGTTCGGTTGTAAGATCCTCCATCGGCGTCGCGAAGGTCTTGAGGAGGTTACCACCGGCGTCATAAAGCTCTACGGCAAGGTCGGCGACGCCGTCCCCGGTCTCGTTGCGATCATTCCAGATCACGATTCCGTAAATGTTCTGAGGTGCTGAAAAGTCGAAACGGAATTTCGCTTCGGTCAAATTCTGGTCGATCCGCATATAGTGACAACCAAGAGGCGAGCCGCAGCCTGAACCGGTTATCCTGCCGTCAACCAGGGTCTCATAGCTGCCGCCCCCGCCCAGACCCTCAAAATAAGTATAGGGTCCATCGATTTCGGTTATGACGGGAATTTCAACGGGGCCACAGATTTCCGCAATATCATGACAATCAAAGGCGAGACTTGAACTTCCGCTGGACGCTGGAGAAGGAGCCCAGAGGGCGGCGATCAGGCCCATTCCAATCAGGCAGGTCGCGCGTGGGGAGAGGCGTAGGTTATTCATGTGCAGGACTCCAGTGCGAAAGGTGAGATGAAAAAGCGGCTGGAAAGATGAGGTTTGTCGGTGGCATCGACCTGATGCCCGCTGCTGTTTTAGGACTCTTATGCAAATTTTGCAAGAGACACCGATAGGACTGGTAGGGCCGCGTGAGGGTACAGCCGGCACATGGGTTTCCGGCCTTCTTTGCTTCGCTGCGGCATGTCGGGTAGCCCGAAGCATGTCTGGGCACCAACTCGGTGGGGGTGGGAGGCGATCAATCACGGAATTTTACCCGCGATTGTTTGCCCCCGGGATGCCCCCACGTGGGCTCGGATGGGCCCTGATCCTCGCCTCCGGGCTTCTCGCGGGCTGCGCCGCGTGGCTGCCGTCAAAGCCGGCTGCGCCCCCGGTGATTCAGGAGTTTCAATTTGCAGTTCTGGACCATCCAACGACGCGTCAATTCGGGCGCTCGATAAACCTCTTTATCCGTTACCGATATCTCGAGGGCCTCGCGGCTTCGGATTATCCGGATTATCGCGCCATGCGGCAATCCGCGCTCGAGTTTTTCCGCGTGAGACCCGCGGAGCCAGCCATCGAATATTGGGAAGTCCTGAATGAAGGCCTCGTCCGCGAACTTTATGTCTCGTTTCCGCTGGCCGGTGTGGTGTCGCAGCTTCAAGTCGAGCCGGACCCCAATCCGAAATTACAGGAACCCGGTTTTCACAGCTCGATTGTCCAGATCGGTGCTGTGACGGGGATCGATCGCGGTCCTCGGGGTTGGCCCTCTGCGCGGCACTCAGCCGGTCTCGGTCCGGTTTCCGGCGAGACGCTGGCGGATCGCTAGCGTTCCTGCCCGACCCGAACGATTCCCTTTATGCGCGCTCTTGAGCCTGATTTTCCATTCCGTCCGAATCAATTTCCGTTCTTCTACGGGTGGCTGATTCTCGTCGTCGCCACATTGGCCGTTCTGATGAGTATTCCTGGTCAGACGATGGGCGTGAGCGTCTTTACCGAGCCCCTGATGGAAGTGACCGGGCTCTCACGCATCGGTCTCAGCAACGCCTACCTTTGCGGGACGCTGCTCTCTGGTGCCTTGCTGCCGTGGGCTGGTTCCTTGCTCGACCGGGTGGGTGCTCGTGCCGCGACCCTGATGGCGTCTGCCGGGCTCTCGGTGACTCTGATGTATCTCTCTGCGGTGGACCGCGTAGCGGATGCGGTCATTGGAATCGTCGGCGCCGGTTATGCGCAGGGAGCCTTCTTTGGTGCGATGGTTTTCGGTTTCTTCGCACTGCGTTTCACGGGGCAGGGCATGCTCACGCTGATTGGTCGGACCCTCATCGGGCGTTGGTTTGATCGTCTGCGCGGGATCGTTTCGGGGGCTTCGAGTCCTTTTGTGTCGCTGGGGTTTTCAATGACTCCGATTTTGTTTGCTGGATGGATTGATGCGTCCGGTTGGCGGGGCGCCTGGCTGGAAATGGCATTGGTGATCGGGCTCGGGATGGGTAGCTTGGGTTGGCTTGTCTTCCGGGATTCTCCGGAGGAATGCGGGTTGCGAATGGACGGGGCCCCCGAGCCGGCGGCCGACAGACTTCCGGGTTCATCCGAAGTCTCCAGCCTCCACCCTGAACTCCCCGGGTCCGCCGACCGCGAGCCCGAATTCGATCGTTCGCAGGCTGTGCGAACCCTGATGTTCTGGGCTATTGTCGTCCCGCTTGCGTTGCAGGGGCTGACCGTCACCGGGATCACGTTTCATATTCTGGATCTGGGGGCGGAGGCGGGTCTCGGGCGAACAGCCACCATCGGTATCTTTCCTCCCATTGCCGTCGTGAGCGTGTTGACCTCGATCGGCATTGGCTGGCTGACCAACCATCTGCGCATCCAGACTCTTTTTGCGTGGATGCTGGTGGCCCAAGTGGTCGGGTTTGCTTCGGCCGCCGGGCTCGATGATGCAGGCCTTTATTGGGCGACCGTCGCGGGTCTGGGATTCAGTGGGGGTTGCTTCGTCCCGCTCTCGACCGTTGCCATCCCTCGTTTCTTCGGACGGCAGCATTTGGGGGCGATCAACAGCGCCATGATGATGTGCATTGTCTGGGGCAGTGCTGCCGGACCAACAGCGATGGCGGCCTCCCGCGACATTCTGGGCTCCTACCAGATTGGTCTTTATGTATGTGCGGCAGCTTCAGCCTTGGTCTTGTTCCCCGTTCTTTGGGCACCGCTGCCTCCCGCGCCGCGGGAGGTCCGAAAGGCGGGCGATTGAGGGGGCCCGCGGGCGGTTTCCGCGAGGACTCGCGCAGGTCTGTCTGGATTTTCTCCCGGAGCTGCTTCTTCTGAAGAACCAAAAGGTATTGAATTATATAGGCTTTGATCATCAACCTGCTTAATTTTAGTGCACCGACCACGGGCCTGTTGTTTCCTCTTTTCAGTGTGCTTATTATTTGCACAGTCGAGGGCTCTGAACGCGAGGGCCAGAGATTCGGAAAGGTGCAAAGGGTTGATTCATGAACAATTCAGCAAACCGTTTGAGTGGAATTCTGGGGGGGGCCTTTTTGAGTCTATGGTTCCCGACGGTCGCTTTGGCCGAGGAGGGGATCAGCGCCGGAGATACCAGTTGGGTACTGACCTCGACGGCCTTGGTATTGTTCATGACGATACCCGCATTGGCCCTGTTCTATGGCGGACTGGTGCGCACCAAGAATGTTCTCTCGATTCTGATGCAATGCCTCGTCCTCACGGCCCTGATGAGCATCCTTTGGTTGGGCGGAGCCTATAGTCTCTCGTTCGCCGAGGGGAACGCATTTTTCGGATCCTTCAGCGAGAAGTTCTTCCTGCGAGGCATTGGTCCCGATGCAGCGTGGGGCAGTATTCCGGAGTTGGTATTCTTCGCCTTCCAGATGACATTTGCGGTGATTACTCCGGCGCTGATCATCGGAGCCTTTGCCGAGCGAATGCGGTTTTCTGCGATGCTTCTGTTTTCGTCGCTCTGGCTATTCCTGGTCTACGCGCCGATCTGTCATATGACCTGGGGCGGCGGTTTATTCTCGCAGTGGGGCGTTTTTGATTTCGCCGGAGGCATCGTTGTCCATATTACCGCCGGGATTGCTGCTTTGGTTCTCTGCATCGTTCTGGGCCCCCGCGAGGGATACCCGCGAACGCCGATGCCGCCCCATAATCTTACGATGACCTTCATGGGCACAGCGATGCTGTGGGTGGGCTGGTTTGGTTTCAATGGCGGAAGCGCGCTTGCGGCCGATGGCAACGCGGCGATGGCCGTCGTCGTGACGCATATCTCAGCTGCCGCCGCGACGTTGGCCTGGATGGCGATCGAGTGGGTGAAATACGGAAAGCCGAGCGTCCTTGGCGCGGCGACCGGCGCCATTGCCGGGCTGGCTGCCGTCACGCCCGCCTCTGGCTACATCGGACCATTCGGCGGTTTTGCCATCGGGCTGATTTCGGGCGGGACTTGCTGGTTTTTCGCGACTTCCTTGAAGAACAAGCTTGGCTACGACGATTCGCTGGACGTTTTCGGCGTGCATGGGGTTGGCGGTTTTGTCGGAACAATTTTGGTCGGCGTTTTTGCCTCCGAAATCTTCGGCGGCCTCGAAGGCGACCTGGCGATGGGGAGTCAGGTCGGCACGCAGCTGCTCGCGGCGGTGATCACCTGTGTCTATACCGCGGTAGCCACGTTCGTGCTGATCAAGTTTACGGCCCTGTTTGTGCCGATCCGTGTCGATGCCAATGACGAGCTCGAGGGACTGGATATCGCTCTGCACGAGGAGTCTGGTTACAATTTGTAGAACGTCGCGCGAACCCCTGGTTTTCGAAGGGCGCAAGTTTGGGCCCGCCGTTTTCGCGGCAGGTGAGCCCGTGATGGTTATTTGTTGCAAGGCGTAGAAGATTTTCGTCAAATGGGGCAGACTTGCCCCGTGATGCGAGCAGCGTCGCGGAGGAAAATATGCCTGAAACATATGATGCGATCGTAATCGGTGCTGGTCACAATGGCTTGGCAGCAGCACAGGTTCTGGCCAACCAGAAGAGCAAAGTCCTGGTTCTCGAGAAGAACGCCTACGTCGGTGGGATGGCGGGCACTCGCGAGATCTTCAAAGGATGTCGGAATGAGGTTGGTGCCAGTTGTCTCTTTCCGATCGCCGATGAAATTCTGGAATATTACGAGTTCGAAAAGAACGGGGTCGAATTTCTGGAATTGCCGGTGATGGCCATCAATCTCGTCGGCTCCGGTCATCCTCCGCTGGTTCTTTACAGCAAGCAGGGTCGACAGCTTTGGCATATCGTTCGCCATCACGGGTTTGCGGCCATGTTGGGGTTCGTCAGACTGCTCCGGTTCCTCAAGTATCCAGCCAGCGTCATGGATCGTTTTACCCCGGGCCGAGTCCCACGGGGTCTCGCGCAACTTCTGGCAGAAGCGCCCACCGAGCAGGCTCGCGAGCAGTTACGTCTGACTTTCGAGGGTTCGGCGATGGATCTGATCGACAAGTTCTTCCCCGACAAGGAGAAGCACCATACGTTCCGTTCCCTGCTGGCCTTCGCGGCGATTCAATCCACATACAAAGGCCCTTATACGCCGGGCTCGGCGCTCTGTCTGGTTTATACCTTCGCCCAGAGCGGCGACGGTGGTCTGATGCGCCGCGTGAAGGGCGGGATGGGGTCATTGAGTGAAGCTCTGGTCCGATCGCTTGAAGCTGCCGGCGGCGAGGTCCGGCTGAAATCTTCTGTGGACCGAATCCTGATGGAGGAGGGCCGAGCGGTCGGCGTTATTCTCAAGGGCGGTGGGGAAATACGAGCTGCGGCCGTGTTGTCCAATCTGGACAAGCCCGCGACCTTCGGGCGTCTGGTGGGCGAAGAATATCTGGATGCGTCCCTGGCCTCGGATGTTGCGAAGGCCGAGCATCGAGGCGCCTACGTCCATATGCTGTTCCGGCTGGAGGGTTTACCGAGTTACGGCGGTGAGTGGGCGCATCTGAATGCCGATATCCATAATCGATTCGGCGGGGCGATGGTCAATGCGCCGGAGGTCCTGCAGGAAAGCTTCGAGACCTGCGATACGGGGGCCTTGCCGGCCTGGCTTCCCGTTGCCTTTCAAATTCCCTCGATCGTCGACCCGAGCCTCGCTCCGGAGGGACAACATATCGCCAGCGCCTACGGCTTTTGTTTCCCATGCAAGGCGGCAAAGGAACTTCGCGGCGAACTGCTGGATCAGGCGGCCGAGCGTGTGATCGATCAGATATGCACTTATATGCCTGATTTCCGCGAGCGGATTATCGACAAGGCGGTTTTCTCTTCGGATCATTTTGCGACCATGCATGGGGCGACCGAGGGCGACTTTACCCATGGTCTGATTCATCCCGAGAATATGCTGGGTGAACGGATGCTGGTAGCGGGGTCTGCGCACCGGACGCCGATTGAAGGTCTCTATATGTGCGGGGCCGCTTGCCATCCGGGGCCGGGTGTCACGTTTCTGCCCGGATATAATTGCGGTTGGGAAGTTTCGCGGGACATGCGAAAGAGAATCTCGAACGATGATGAGGCGCCGGCGATCCTGCCGGGTGCCGACGGAATGGACGAGGAGATCTCCGTCCAGCGCCTCGCAGGGTGAAGTTGTCGTCGGAGGGCGGATCGTTGATGGTCCGGATTGTTGGCGGCATTGACCCCCGCCGAACTTAGCGCGGAGGAATCATGCGAGATCACGCCCGGAGCATCGAAAATCTACTCTATACCTACGCCGAGCGAATTGATGCCGGAGACCTCCCGGGGGTAGCCGACCTGTTCCGGCACGGCAGGATCCTGCCATCGCCGGACGCCCCACGCGAAGCGACGTTTGAGGGAGCCGCACAGGTGCTTACGATGTATGAGTCCTCCACGCGTATTTACGAGGACGGGACTCCCCGGACGCGCCATTTGACGACCAACGCGATTGTCGAGGTCGCTGACGACGAAAAAACGGCGAAGGCCCGCAGCTATTATACCGTCCTCCAGAGAACCGAAGACCTGCCCTTGCAGCCAATTATTTCCGGCCATTATCACGATACATTTCATCTCGTCGATGGTCAGTGGTGCTTTGAAACTCGCACCATGTTCATCGACCTGATTGGAGATCTCAGCCAGCACCTTCTCTATGATTTGGGATGAGTCGGTCGGCGATCCTCGCTTCCTCAGTCGTGGGAAGGCGAGTCTTCCCTGCCGCCGTCCTCTGGGCTAGAAAAAAGATGGAGAGTGGGTACCCCGGCACCACTGCAGACGGCTCAGGTGCTGGTCCGCGCAGAGATGCTGGAGGGGCCTGATCTCGGTTCGTTGAGCATATTGGCCAGAGAGGTGATATCCCGGCAGAGGGCCCTTATCTCGGGCCAGGGGAGATCGTAATGTCGCAGAATATGGCACCGAGAAGGATGCCTTTTGAGAAATACCGACCATTCCAGCCGCTTGATTTCAATCTGGCGGATCGGACGTGGCCGGACCGTCGTCTGGAGAAGGCTCCGCTATGGTGCTCCGTCGATCTGCGCGATGGCAATCAGGCCCTGATTGATCCGATGGACCCAGTCCGCAAGCGACGCATGTTCGACACCGTCGTCGAGATGGGGTTCAGCGAAATCGAAGTCGGCTTCCCGGCGGCCAGCCAGCCCGATTTTGATTTTGTTCGACAGTTGATCGAGGAGGATCTGGTTCCCGAGGGCGTCACGATTCAGGTGCTCGTCCAATGCCGCCCGGAGCTGATTGAACGGACCTACGAATGCTTGCAGGGCGCACGAGATGTTATCGTGCACTTCTACAATTCGACCTCGGTTCTGCAGCGTCGCGTCGTATTCGGTCTGGAGAAAGAGGGCATTACCAGGATTGCAACGGAAGCTGCTCGTCAGTGCCGCGAGCTGGAGGCCACGTTGCCCGGCACGAATATTCGTTATGAGTATTCGCCGGAGAGTTTCACGGGAACCGAGGCTGCCTACGGCATCGAGATCTGCGAAGCTGTGATGGACGTAATCCAGCCAACGCCCGACTGGCCGATTATTCTGAATCTGCCCGCGACCGTCGAGATGTACTCCCCCAAGATCTACGCGGACGTCATCGAGTATTTTCATCGGAATATCCGGAACCGGGAGAGCGTGTGCCTGTCCCTGCACCCGCATAACGATCGTGGATGCGCTGTGGCGGCCGCTGAACTCGGGCTGATGGCAGGGGCGGATCGCGTTGAGGGTACATTGTTCGGCAACGGCGAACGTACCGGCAATGTGGATGTTGTGACCTTGGCGATGAACCTCTTCAGCCAGGGAATTGATCCCGAGTTGTCGATTGTCGATATCGACGGTCTTCGCCGGGTGGCGGAATATTGCAACCGGCTTCCCGTGCATTGTCGGCATCCCTACGTGGGAGATCTGGTTTACACCTCATTTTCCGGGAGTCACCAGGACGCGATCAAGAAGGGCTTTGCCGCGCTCGGCACGGACTATGAGGAGTGGGGCGTTCCCTACCTCCCCATCGATCCTAAACATGTCGGGCGGAGCTACGAGGCCGTCATCCGCGTGAACAGCCAATCGGGCAAGGGCGGCGTCGCCTATGTCATCCAGACCGAGCACGGGCTGGACCTGCCGCGCCGCTTGCAGATCGAATTTTCACAGACGATTCAGGGGATCGCTGAGGATACCGGGACCGAGATCAGTCCGGCGGCGATGTGGGAGTCTTTTCAGGCAGAGTACTTCCCCGCGAAGCAGAGTATCGAGTTGTTGACGCACGAGACCACCACCGGGGCGGATGGGTCGCAGGTAAAGGCGCATATTTTGCTCGATGGCGCGCCGCAAACCGTTGAGGGTGCGGGGAATGGTCCGATCTCGGCGCTGATGGCAGGTCTCAAATCGAGTCTGGGTATCGATGTCGATGTCGTCGATTATAGCGAGCATGCGGTTGCCTCGGGAAGCGAGGCCTCGGCGGTGGCTTATGTGGAAACCCGCCGGCACGATGGCAGCCTCAAATGGGGGGTGGGTATGCACGAATCGATTACAACCGCTTCGTTTCGTGCCGTAATGAGCGCGCTCCACCGGCAACGACAGGATCTGGCGCCGGCAAAAACGGACTGATGCACCCTCGCGGGGTCGAGGGTCTCCGGAGTCTGGGCTGGCTCCGGGAGCATTGGCGGGTTTCGCTTCTTCTGCTGAGCGCGTTGCTCGCCGGTTGCGATCGGGCCGGTCCGATTGGTTTTCGGGACGGCTCGCCACTGGAAGATTTGCCGCACTGGATTCGTCCGGTTCTGGACTCCGGCGTTCGACCGGATTGGTCCGCGGATGGAAGGCGTCTGGTTTACCTCGATGCGCTCGTGGGAAACGCTTACGAATTGGAACTGGCAACAGGTGTCCGTCGAAGCCTGACAAGCCATTTCCCTCATCACGGATTTACCCGCATACGTTATCTGGCCAACGGTGACTTCCTACTTTGTGGGCCCAGTGCCCCGACTGAGGAGGGTGCCGTGGGTGCCGGGGACCGTTGGCATACGGAGTTGTTCTTTCTCGGGAGCGAGGGCGAGGACGCGGCCCAGTCCTTGAATGAGCCATGCTTTGAAGGTCCCGCTACCTCGCGAATTGACATGAAAATCGCCTGGACCCGGTCGGACTATCCCGAGGAACTTGTTTTTGCTCGCTCGGAAATCTGGACAGGTCGAATCGTGGTCGACGACGGCCGCGCGCAATTGGTGGACCGACGGAGACGCGCAGGTAGAGAGGATTTCTACTATCTGGCCTTTCTCGAGACGCAGGATTTCCGCCCGCCCAACGATCAGGAACTGCTCTTTACGGCTTATGCTTACAAAGGGGGCGAAGTGATGGGGGTCGACCTCGAAACCGGTTCTCTGACCAACTATTCCAGGGATTGGGGCTATGACGAGGCGGAGGGTGTTTTCCCCGAGGGCAAGACGATCGCGATCGAGCGGGAAGCAGATACTTATACGGCGGTGCCTGTGGGCGATATTGACATCTGGGAGTTGGCTTTGGACGGCAGCGCCCGCGCCACTCGTCTGACCAATTTCACAGACTACGCAGGCTTCGGGGCGAACAATCCGGTGGTCAGTCCCGATGGGAAAAAGATGGTCTTCGGTCTCCGTATCAAAGGAGGCGAGCACGGAAACGCGAAGGGAATGCTGCTGTATGATCTTGAAGCAGCGAGGCAGGCTGATTCAGGGCCGTTTGCGAAGGCGGCGGCAGAAGCCGAGCAGCTTCGATGATTCACGCGCCATTTTTATTGTAGCGAATACCTGCCAAAAGAGAGGCTCCGGCGGGCGGGCGTTTCCAGAGGGAGGTCTCTCCTGCCAGAAGTGTCCGGAGCAGCCCGTCGGCGATCCAATGTGGTTCGGGAAAGCCCTCCTTGATCGCATCCGCTTCCCGATCCCGGAAGTCGAGAATCGCTTTTCGCGCCAGAACTGCGGGAATCAGCGAGACGCCCCAGTAGCGTTGCTCGAGGATTTCGAAAGCCGGCGAGTCAAACTCTGCCGCCAAAGTATCTTTTTGGTAGCGCCGATAATGTCCCGCGGCTCGATCGTAGATGCTCATGCAGATCCGGAGGGCCGGGACATTCAGGAGCAAGGTGCCCCCGGGGCGAAGGTGGGCGGATGCTGCTTCCAGAAAAGGTGACGTGACCTCGATATGCTCGAGTACGTCCATCATCAGGATGATGTCGTAGGAGCCAAGGAAATCCTCTCGTTGTTCGAGAATATCGTAGAAGAGGATTCGACCTCGCCCGGGACCGCATCGTGCGAGTGCGGCTCGGTCTAGATCGACGACGTCGACCTTCCAGGATGTAGCGCTTTCGATCTGGGCACGAAGGACTCCATGGCCGCCGCCGATATCCAGAACGCGAAGGGGGCGTTCCATGGGTAAGCCGAGACTTCGGATCAGGCCCTGGAGGGCGCGGAAACGCCAGCGAAACCAGAAATGCTCGGCAGAGCCGACTTCAAACCATCCGTCGACAAAGGGGTCGCCCGGTACATCGCTGATCCATTCAATGTTTGCGGCGGCGCTCGCGGGCACGTTCTCCTGGACCGAGGCCTTCATTCAGAGGGATCTTTCTCGGCCGGGACTGTTTCCATGACCACAAAGGTCGGTCGACCTTTGATTTCCAGATAGGTGCGTCCGATATAGGCGCTGAAGATATAGAGGCATGCGAGGTTTACCGAGCTCGTCGCGAGAACGGCAAGGCAGACAATGAGCGACCAATACACTTCAGGGTCCAGATTACTTCCCATGGACACTCGCACCGCGAGGCCGGTGCCGAGAATCAGCGTGAAGAGCGACGAGAAGAAGGTGGAAAATTGGACGATTCGAAGCGGCCGAATACTCATGGCGGCGATCCCGTCGGTCGCAAGGTGATAGAGCGAGCGCCAGTCGTATTTACTCTCGCCTTCTTGCCGAGCAAGCCTCTCGTAAGGAATGGCAACGTGATTGAATCCAACCCATGTGCGCAGCCCACGAGGGAACCGTAGTCGCTCAGGGAGCTGCTTCATCGCCTCGACTACTTTTCGATCCAGCAGGGAGAAATCACCGCTATCGAGTGGGACGTCGACTTCTGCGAGGAAAGCATAGACGCGGTAAAAAGCTGCGTAAGCGAACTTTTTAATGATCCCTTCCTTGCGATTCTCGCGCACTCCAAAAGCGACATCGGCGCCGCCGCGCCAAGCCTGAACCATTTCCAGGATGATCTCGGGTGGATCTTGCAGGTCGGCATCCATGATGGCAACGAGGTCCGCCTTCGCGTGGTCGAGTCCGGCCGAGAGTGCTGCCTGATGACCAAAATTCCGAGACAATCGAATCAGACGCGCCGGAAGTCCCTCGCGGATGAGTTGTGCGATGCGAGCGGCCGTATTATCCGAGCTGCCATCGTCGATGATCAGAAAGCGAACGGATGAGAGCTGGTGGTCCAGCCGGGCTTGTGAGTCAAACACCAGATCCAGTCGCCCAAAGAGAGCGTCGAGGACTGTCTCCTCGTTGAAAACGGGGAGAATGATCTCGAGGTCCACAGGGCCATCTCGCCCGGCAGTCAGTTGCGATGCCATCTTCGCCACGGCAAAGACGATACAACGCCTTGCCCCGGTGGGGCAAGGCAGACTTACTGCGGTTTCGTCATTCCGCTGATGTCGAGAACCTTATCGAGAGTCTTCGCGTCGAGAATATCGTGCGCCAGGCAATATTCTCGGATCGTCTGGCCACTCTCGTGAGCGTGATGTGCGATCTCTGCTGCTTTGTTGTACCCGATCACGGGAACCAGAGCGGTCCCCAGCATCAGGCTTTGCTCGACGGAAGCGGCAATCCGACGTTTGTCGGCTTTCAGGCCCGCGACGCAGTTGTCCGCGAAGGTGTCACTCGCATTCGACAGCAGGAGGATGCTTTCGAGCATCCGCTCGGCCATACATGGCATCGAGACATTGAGCTCCATCATGGAACCTACGCCACCCATGGCGCCAATGCCGATGGTGACGTCGTTGCCTTCGACCTGCGCACAGACCTGCATTACGGTTTCGACCAGAACGGGGTTCACCTTGCCCGGCATGATCGAGGATCCCGGTTGTAGCTCCGGCAGGACCAGTTCGCTCCAACTGCACCGAGGGCCGGAGCCCATCAGGCGAATATCGCTGGCGATCTTGGAGAGGCTGATCGAGACGGTTCGCAACAATCCATGGGCTTCGACAACGCAGTCCCTGGTGGCTTGCGCTTCGAAATGATTGGCCGCTTCCTTGAAGCGAACACCCGTGGCCTTGGCCAATCGCGCCGAAACACTTTTGCCGAATCGTGGATGCGTGTTGATGCCGGTCCCGACCGCGGTGCCGCCGATGGGAAGATTGCCGGCCATTGCTTCGACTGCGCGCTCCGCGCGTTTGATGGCATAGTCAGCCTGAGCCGCAAAGCCCGAGAACTCCTGCCCGAGCCGGATCGGCGTCGCGTCCTGCAGGTGGGTGCGGCCGATTTTCACGATCTTGTCGAAGCTTTTGGCCTTTCGATGGAGGGCCTTTGCGAGCTTCTTCAGCGCCGGCAGGAGCGTGCTGCGAATCTCGATGCAGGCGGCAACCTGCATCGCTGTGGGAAAAGTATCATTGGAGGATTGCCCCAAATTGACGTGGTCGTTGGGGTGTACGGGATCCTGCGCTCCGATTTTGGCGCCGGCCGCCAGACACGCCATATTCGAGATAACTTCATTGGCGTTCATATTGCTCGACGTGCCCGAGCCCGTCTGGAAGACGTCCACCGGGAAGTTGCGCATCATGGCTTGTCGCGTTTCGGTGTCACCTTCGAGCGCGGTGGCGATCTCGTTGCAGGCCTTGACGATGAGGCGACGGCGTTTTTGCGTGAGCCGGCCAAGTTCGTGATTGGTTTCCGCAGCCGCGCGCTTGAGCAGGGCGAAGGCATGAATGACTTCGTGGCCGACGACACGGCCGGAGATGGGGAAGTTCAGGACGGCACGCTGTGTGCTGGCGCCGTAGAGGACATCCGCAGGCACGGTCATGGTGCCCATCGAGTCGTGTTCGGTTCGTGTCTTGGTCTTGGTCATGGCTTGGAAACTCCTTGCCCCGTACCTACCAGTCGCCCTCCGCCTCGGCCAGTCTGCCGGGCGCGCGCACAGCTGCTTCGTGTGCCTGAGGAGTGTTCCTGCGTATCGTGGAGGGACGAGTTTTCAGGGCCCACTTTGTGGTGAGCGCAGGAACTCTCGGCCGGGCAGCCTATCGCAGATTTGCCATGAACTCGTCGCGCCAGCCTTTCCACTGCGAATGGTCGCCCTTGAGGCCGAGAATCGCTTCCTTGGCTTTGGATAGGCCAAAGCCCCACGCCTCGCTGATGGTGAGGTGGGGGGGCATGGTAAGCTCGCCGGGACTGACGATGGCATCGATCAGGAAGGGCCCGTCGTGCGCGATGGCCTGCTCAATCGCCGGGATGATGTCCGCGGCATGTTCGACCCGGACGCCCCCGGCACCACATGCGTGTGCGTAGGCGGCGAAGTCGGGGTTCAGCAATCCCGTGGCTTCCTGATAGACCGGCAGGCCGGAAACCTCGGTTTCCATTTTCACAAAACCGAGCTCGCTATTGTTGAACACGAGAATCTTGACCGGCCAGTCGTAGCGGACAGCCGTGACCAGATCCTGCATGGCCATGCCGAAACCGCCATCCCCGCAGAAGGCCCAGACCTGTCGTTTGGGATCGAGGGAGCTTGAGCCAAGGGCCACCGGGAGGGCGGCACCGAGAGAACCGTGATTGAACGACCCGAGCATGCGGCGTTCGTTGCGCATCGAAACCTGGCGCGCGATCCAGACGGTGCATTCGCCGACATCGACCGCGAAGATCGCGTCTTCGGCGGCTCGATCACTGACGGCGCGTGCGAAGATCTGCGGATGGAGGGGCTCGTCGACACGTTTGGGGTCAGCCTGCTTCTCCATCGATTTGAGCCATTTGTCGCGCATTTTCTCGAGCCCACCGAGAAATTTCGCGGAGCTGCCCGATTGAATCTGCGGGTTGAGCTTTTGCAATGTTTCGCGCACTGTCCCCACGAGACCAAGTTCCACGGGGGCGCGACGACCGATATTCTCTACCTTGCGATCGATCTGGATGATCGTGGCATTCGGGGGCAGGAAACCGTCATACGGAAAGTTCGTGCCCACCATCAGCAGCACATCGCAATCCCACACGGCATGGTAGCCGGCAGGGTTTCCGATCAGGCCTGTCAGTCCGACCACGCGGGGGTCCTCGTAATCAAAGATATCCTTGGCGCGCAGAGTATGAACGATGGGCGCGTCGAGTTTCTCGGAGAGCTCGAGGACCTCCTCCTTGGCGCCCCGGCAGCCGACGCCGCAGAACATCGCGACCTTGCTTCCCTTGCTCAGAAGGTTCGCGGCTTTCTCGATCTCGCTGTCGGGCGGCAGGACACTGGAGGGAAGGACGACCAGAGGGTGGGCTGGTGTCGCTTTGGCGAGCTTTGCGTCGATGACGTCGATGGGGAGTTCGATGCGCGTAACGACGCGCTCCGCCAGCGCCTTCTGTACCGCAATTTCGGCCAGGCGAGGCATTTGTGCGGGGGAAGCGAGGACTGCCTGGAAGTCGCAGATATCATCGAACATTCTGGACAAGTCGACTTCCTGAAAATAGTTGCTGCCACGTTCGGCATGGGCGACCTGCCCGGTAAGCGCTACGACGCCGGCGCCTTCCTTCTTTGCATTATAGAGTCCATTGATGAGGTGCAGGGCGCCTGGCCCTACGGTGCCGGCACAGACACCGATCCCGCCGGTCAACTCGGCTTGGGCGTAGGCGGCATAGGCAGCATTCTCTTCATGTCGGACGCCGATCCAACGAAACCGATCGTCTTTTCGAATGGCATCAAGCAGAGTATTCAGAGCATCTCCGGTGACACCGAAGATGTCGCGCACGCCCGCGGAGGCGAGAATATCGAGGAGGCTTTCGCATACATTTTTGGCCATGCTTCAATCGTTCATGTCTTACGTGCGATGGCAAACTGGTGCGCTGGGCTCCGCCGATGTAGGTTCACCGTCGATGATGAACCCCAGCCTCCGATGGCTATGTGGGCTCCGGGCCGGTCTACGGTTCCGAGCCTTGACGTTGCTGATGTTTTTCCTTCTCGGGCTTCCTGTGGTCGCCTTGGCGGAACGTACTTTTGTGGTCATGGTCTTCGATGGGTTCCCGCCGTCCTATGTCGACAAATTCCCCACGCCCGGGCTGGATCGACTGGCCACTCAGGGAGTGAGGGCGGGCGCGATGGACCAGGCCTTCCCCACGGTATCGCTCAGCGGTGGCGTGACGATTTCAACAGGCTGCTGGCCCGGGACGCATGGTGTTCTCTCCAACCTTTTTCTCGATCCCGAGCGTGGTCTATATGACCACGGCGGCGACGCTGATTGGCTCATCGATTGTGAGCATCTGCACGAGGCGGCAGAGCGCCAGGGTGTGCGCACCGCAGCCTTGGGCTGGTACGGTCGGTACTCGTCCAGGCGAGGGGCTCTGGATTCCGAGGGGCCTCCGGGTGAGAAGACCTATCAGGATTATCCCGATGATCCGGGGCGAATGGCCCAGTTGGTCGATCTGCTCGAGCGACCATCGCAGGACAGGCCGGATCTGATTCTGGCCTACTTCAAGGGACCGGACTCCACGGGGCATCGCTATGGATTGGATGCCGCCGAGACGCGCGAGGCGGTGATCGCCGCCGATGCGATCGTGGGAGAGGTCCTGTCCTCGATCGAGGCTCAGCCCGATGGCGATCAAATCCAGCTTCTGGTGACCACCGATCATGGCATGGTGCCGGTCGACAGCCTCGTTAACATCCAGAGAATTCTGCGCCGTCACGAGATTCCGGCACGCGCGGTTTCTGCGGGGACCAGCTCCTTTCTCTATTTTGATGAGCCCGGCGAGGCGATCGTGGACGATGCGATCGAGAAGCTCTCGGCATATGATGCCTTCGATGTGGTGCGGCCGCGAGACCAGCCGCCCGAGTGGCATCTCGGCACGGGTGCGCGGGTCGGCGATCTGATTCTCTCAGCACGTCCGCCTTACTTCATCGAAGACGCGCGTGCCTGGCCCGTCTGGGTAAGGTGGCTTGCCTGGGTTGGCCCGGACATTCTGCCGGCGTCTGCTTTGCTCTCTGCCACCCACGGTTACCCCCCGGAAACGCCCGGGGTCGAGGGAATTCTCTATGTGCGCGGCGATGCCTTCGCATCCGGCCGCGGCGTGGATCGCGTGCGTGCCATCGATATTCATCCGACAGTGCTTGCGGTTTTGGGACTCGAGCCGGGAAGTCCTGTCGATGGCGTCGTGGACAAACGCCTGCTTCGAGCGCCTTGATTGAAATCGCGTGGGTTGGTCGGCAGAGCAAAAAGTGGAAGTGGGCGGGGGCCTGTCCTTGTTGCTCGGGTTTTTGATTCGTCATAAGTGTAGGGGAGGCTGTCCCAATTCTGTCGCTCAGCCCTGATTCTGATGTCTTTCGCGGGTGTTCTTGCCGCCTGTGGCCCGGGTCAGGGTGGCGCGCCAAACGCCGGTGATGGTCCTGATTTGAGTGTCGCTCTTTTCGACCGCGACCACGTGATTGATGTCGAGGTCGAGATTGATCCCACGGAATGGAACATCCTCTGTCAGGATGGGCGAACGGCTCCGAGCGTATTCTCGGGTTGTTCGGACGGCTTTGCCTATCAGAATTTTCGGGCCACGGTCACAGTCGATGGCGAGCGTTACCGCAACGTGGCAATTCGAAAAAAAGGTTTCCTGGGCTCGCTGTCCAATCTGCGACCTTCCCTCAAGCTGAACTTCGGGACGTTTGTCGAGGGTCGAACGCATGCGGGGATGAAGCGCATGACGTTGAACAACAACCGGCAGGATCCCTCGAATACCCATCAATGCATGGCTTATGAGCTGTTTCGACAGGCAGGATCCATTGCCCCTCGTTGCAATTTCGCGCGGGTGGTTGTCAACGGGGAGGATCTCGGGATCTATACGCACGTCGAGAGTGTGAAGAAGCCCATGATCCGACGTCACTTCTCGGATGATAGCGGCAACCTTTACGAGGGTCAGGGCTCCGACGTCTCCGCGGATTTAATCGATCGCATGCAGCTCAAGACGAACGAGGAGCTCAACGATCGAAGCGATCTGCGAGGTTTGGCAGCTGCCCTTGAGGTCGATGACGATCAGTTGCTCGACGCGCTCGAAGAGCATCTGGATATCGACGCTTTCATGACATTTTGGGCGATGGAAGCGACCACCTCTCATTGGGATAGCTACTCGGGGAATCGGAACAATTATTTGATGTACCACGATCCGAGCAGCGATCAGTTTTATTTCATCCCTTGGGGCGCCGATGGCGCCTTCCAGCGCATTCGCCTTTTCAATCCGGAGAATACGGATATTGCCGTATTGGCGGAGGGTGCGGTTGCCAATCGTCTTTACGAACACCCCGAGGTGCGGGCCATGTATGTGGACCGGCTGCGCGCTCTCTACGAACAGCTGTGGGACGAAGACGTGTTGCTGGCCGAAGCGGATCGAATCGGCGCTCTGACCAATGCTTCCTCGTCTTCGTTGGAGCAACAGAGGAGGTTTATCGTCGCGCAGGGTGAAGGCCTCCGCGTGGCCCTGGCTCGTGAAGTTGCGGCATTCCCCGAATGGATTCGCGCCCCCCGCGGGATCGGAGCACCTGAATGCCGGGTCGAGGCAATCACCCGGATCTCGGGAGAATTCGAGACAGTCTGGCTGAATGGTCCTTCCCCGAGTCCTGGATCGTCGGTGTCGGTGGTCCTGAATGGCGAGGAGCAGCAATGGCAGAGCCTGTTGGTCGCGGCCGGTCTGAGTACCCAAGGAGATGGCTATCAGCTCTTCATGCTGCGGCCGGGACCGGATGGCCAGTTTTTCGCCATCGCTCTGGAGATCCCAAGAGAGGTATTCGTCGAAGGTGTGACCGAAATGCACGCACTTGAAACGAGTGTTTTCCTTGCGCTCGTGAATCCGGCCACCCCGGATCAGCCCCAGATTGTCGGCTTCGGTGGGGTCGGCACGATCCGTCTCGATCAGGCCAGCACCGAGATCGGCGGGCCCGTTTCAGGTTCTTTTGAATCCGAGTTTATTCAGATCGGGGCCTTCTGAGCCCACCTGAATCCGCGCCCGGCAAGAGAGCTAAGCGCCCGCTTGTCGGGCGCGCGATGCCGGAGCTTGGCGCAGGACCATGCCGGCACGAGCACCGGTATGTTCCCCGTCGATCAGGCTGACCTCTCCGTTGACCAGAGTTGCCTTGTAGCCTCGCGCTCGTTGGATGAAGCGGGGCGCGTCATGTGGGAAGTCGTGCACCAACTGCGGTTGCTCCTCGGCGACTTTGGCAGGGTCGAAAACGTTGATATCGGCCCGCATCCCGGAGGCCAGCAGGCCACGATCGTTCAGTCCCATCACGCGGGCGGAGGCTGATGTCATCCGCCGAATGGCCTCGCCCATGGTGAAATGTTCTTCCTGGCGAACCCAATGCGAAAGCATGAAGCTCGGCCATCCCGCGTCCATGATCTGCGACACGTGTGCTCCCGCATCGCCCAGGCCGGGGAGTACGTTTTCGTTCCGGATCAATTTGCTCAGCCCGGGCAGATTGGCGCTGAACAGGCGCAAGGTAAAGAGCGCTCGGCCTTCCGTGTCGCGCGACAGTTTCAAGAAAGTCTCGGACCAATGTTCGCCGGCACGCCGTGCCTGTGCGAGCAGGTTTTCCCCCCGAGGCTGTGTGTAGTCGGGCTGTTCCCGGTCGCCCATATAGAAAGTCCGTCGCACCAGAAGGCCGCTGAGACGGTTTTTTCGGGCTTCGCGGGTCAGGGCGGCGCAAAAGGCTCCATCATGAATCGCCTTTTTCCGCTCTTCGAGGTTCATTTTCTTGAGACGCTCCCAGCTTTCGCCCCGCACGGGAGGCAAGTTGGATTGCATACCGAAAACAAAGCCCGAGGGTCGGACGTGTGTACACATGGTCAGGTCGCGATCGCCGGTGCTGGCGCGATTGAAGACGCCGTTCCAGAAATTCCCCGCAAATGAAGTGGGGCCCAGGACGGCCGAGCTGAACAAAATGCGAGCGCCAGTTGCCGAGGAGAGTTTGCCCAGCATGCCCGCGCCTGCGCCTACGGCCTGAAACAGGCCATCGCGTTGGCTGACAACTTTTCCGATGGCTTCGAGTTCATCGGTTCGTGCAAACGTCCCCGGGATCGATTCGCCGTCGGGCCCTTTATGGGGGCGAAAGCGGTTGGTGGAAAACCCGATGGCGCCGCCGTCCATCGATTGTGCGACCAGAGACGCCATCTGTTCGCGCTCTTCGGCCGTTGGCTGTCCCTTCACCGCACGGTCGCCCATCACATAATAGCGGACCGCGGAATGGCCCACGAGGCCCGCGACATTCAGCGCCGGATTCAACCGCTCCAGCGCGTCGAGATAGCCGCCGTAATCTTCCCAGTCCCAGGGCAAGCCGCTCAGGATTGCTTCTTTGGGGATATCCTCGACTGTCTCCATCATACCCGCGAGTGTTTCGCGGTCATGCGGGCGGCAGGGAGCGAAAGTCACCCCGCAATTTCCCATCAAGGCTGTCGTCACACCATGCCAGCTGATCGGGGTCATCATCGGATCCCAGCCGATTTGCGCGTCCAGATGCGTGTGGACATCAATAAACCCCGGCGTCACCAAACATCCCCGGGCATCAATTTCCCGATGGGCGCTGCCCTCGACCTTGCCGAGGGCGGAAATTCGACCGTCCTGAATGGCGACGTCTCCGCGACATGCATCGCTTCCCGAGCCATCGACGATTTCCCCGCCTCGTATAATAATATCGTGAGTCATGTCGAACCTCCCGCTTTGCTGGACCTGGTAATCGGCAGGAATCCTGAAACCGTGCCGGTAGTCCTCGAAGACTCATAGCCGCTGACAGGGCTCGGTGTCACGAGAAATGCCTCATCCGGTCATATTGCGTGTCTGGGTGGCCCGGTCTGATCAGCGCCGGGCCCGGATCTGTTCGCGGAACCTGAAGACGCGGTCAACGTAACCGCGGGTTTCCTTGTAGGGCGGGATGCCCCGATACTCGAGAACAGTGTTCGGACCCGCGTTGTAGGCCGCCAGGGCGAGTCGTGTATCTCCTTTGAAAAGGTCGAGCATTTGTCGCAAATACGCGACCCCGCCGCGCAGATTTTCCTGCGCGCTAAAGCTGTTCTCGACGCCGACCGCGCGGGCGGTTTCCGGCATGAGTTGCATCAGTCCCTGTGCGCCACGATGCGATACGGCAAAGGGGTCGAATCCCGATTCCGCACGGACCACGGCTTCGACCAACGCCGGATCGACGCGCCCTGCTGTCGCGATTTGTTGAATCAGAGCTTGCAGCCTTGGCGGTGCGGTCAGGGATTTTTGGCGCAAGGGTGCCCGCCAGGGGCCGCCTGTTTCGTGAAGAGGGTTTGCCGGAGCCACCGTGTCCAACTCTCGGTCGAAGCCGGGCGGTGCGGATTCGAACTGCCAGCAAAGCGGTTTGCAATTCGGTATGCCGTCGCACGCGGTGCAGTGGATTTCGGCGATAGCGGGTGTCGGGAGGTTCAGCAGAGCGGTCGCCACGAGGATAAGCAGGGCACGTGCTGGGCCGGTGGGGGCAGCTGGGGGCATCGCCAAACCCTATCAAAGCGTGCGGGCCCCGCACAGCCAATAGTTCGGGGACGTTCCGGTGCCGGATTTTTCCCTGTGGGGACTGACGGATTCTTCCGCGAAGGCGGGAGTGCGATCGATCTCTGGGATCCTCGTGCGGACAGTTCGGCTTGACGGCATCCGTGACTCCGAGGCAAATAAGGGTATCCTGACGAGGAGATCGTTGGTCCAGCATCAACTCGTTTTTCTTTTTCAAGAGAGGTTCGGCAATGTCCAAGGCAAGTTCAGGTTATGATCTGGTGATCCGTGGCGGTCTATTGGTCGATGGAACAGGTGCCCCCGGTTATCGGGGTGATCTGGCGATCGCCGATGGTAAAATTGCCGCCATCGGTGGGAAGATCGATGCTCTCGGCGCCGAATCGATCGATGCCGATGGAGCGTTGGTCGCGCCCGGGTGGGTGGATGTGCACACGCATTACGACGGGCAAGTCGCGTGGGATGACAAGCTTGATCCAGCTTTCAGCAACGGCTCAACGACTCTGATGATGGGCAATTGCGGCGTGGGATTCGCACCATGTCCGCGCGGCGAGGAAAAGACTCTGATCGAGGTGATGGAAGGGGTCGAGGATATCCCGGGCGCGGCATTGGCCGAGGGTGTTCCCTGGGGCGCCTGGGAGAGTTTCAGCGAGTATCTCGACTACCTGCAGGACAGGCCCTATGCCGTCGATTTTGGAGCGCAATTGCCGCATAGCGCTCTTCGACTCCAGGTGATGCGCGATCGAGCCCTTCGCCACGAGGATGCGACCGCAGATGATATCATCGAAATGAGTCGCCTGGCCGAGCAAGCCGCCCGCGATGGTGCGCTCGGGTTCTCGACTTCGCGCACGATCTTTCATCGTAATATCGATGGTGAGGCGATTCCGGGAACCTATGCCTCCGAACATGAATTGGTCGCTCTGGCGGAAGCCGTCGCTCGCGGAGGTGGGGCTGTGATCGAGGCAATCACCTCGTCTTCGATTGGAGATATGGACTTTCTCGGAGGTGAGCGGTTCGATACCGAACACGAATTACAATTGCTGGCAGCCATGTCGCGCGCTGCGAATCTGCCCGTCACCTTCACGACCGTACAGACACCGGATCACCCTGAGGAGTGGCGGGAGATTCTGGACTTCGCTTCCCGGGAAAATGCGCAGGGAGCCACCCTGCGCCCGCAGGTCGCATCTCGTCCGATCGCTCTTTTGAGCGGTCTTTGCGGCTATCATGCCTTCATGCACCGACGGACCTATCGGGACGAATTGGCTCAGTTGCCGCTCGAGGCGCGGGCGCGGCGGATGCGTGATCCAGAAATGAAGAAGCGAATTCTCACCGATGCCGATGTGATGCCAGAGCAGGCCGGTGCGATGGAGATGCTCTCGGCCGGTTTTCTGATTGGAGCCGGCGCTTTTTACGTGATGCCGGATGGCTATGACTACGAGCCGACACCCGATATGGCTCTCGCCGCAATAGCGGAGAGCGAGAATCGCGACGTTCTCGAGGTGATGTACGATTACCTTACCGCCAATGACGGGAAGTGGTTCCTGTCTCTGATGGGCACCAATTACGCGGAAGGGAATCTCGATGCTGTCGGGGAAATGCTGGCGCATCCCGAGACGATCACCGGTCTCGCCGACGGTGGCGCTCACGTCAATCTGATCTGCGATGGCACGATGCCGACCACGCAGCTGAAGCATTGGGGCTATCGCCGCAACCGAGGAGACCGACTGCCGGTGGAAATGCTGGTCGAGAAACAGACACGTCGGAACGCTCGGCTCTACGGACTCCATGATAGAGGTACTTTGGAGGTCGGGATGCGTGCCGATGTGAACGTGATCGATCCCGAGAACCTTGATGTGACCCGTCCTGAGGTACACCAGGACTTGCCCGCCGGGGGTGCCCGACTTTTGCAGCCAGTTTCCGGCTATCTGGCGACGGTTCTCGGGGGCGCGATTACCCGTCGTCACGACGAAGACACGGGGGCCCGTCCGGGACGCCTTCTGCGTGGCTCTCAAGCCTGATATGCCGAGGCGCCAGAAGGTGCTGGTTCTCTACCTTCAGACATCGGCTCTGGATTCAGGGGTGGTGGGATGGGCTCGTTACGACGGTACGGGAGAGACGACGCCGATGGCGGGAGATGGAGATGAACCGCCTTATGCTGATGGCGTGGCGGCCCTGCGCGATGGCTGGCGACTGATTCAGGCAAGCCCGCTCTCCCCCGAGCTCCCGGGAGCCGAGTTCCGGACTTCGTATCTGAAGTACGAATTTTTCTTCGAGAAGATAGTGGATGTCGATGAGTGAAGATGGGCGCCTGCTGACATCCCGAGAGATGGCTTCTTTCGTGGCTCTCGGCTTCCTGCGGCTGGATCGAGCAGTGCCTGCCTCGGTCAACCGGGCCTTTGTGCAGAGCCTTCCGCCCTTTGAGGCCGGCGGTCCCCACGCCGGGATGACCCATTATGGCCAGGTACTGCAATCCGGGAGTATTCCGACCGTTTCTCCTGGTTGCCCGCTGGCAGAAGCCTACTCTCCGGGATCTCCTCTGGCGGAGGTGCTGTCGGTTCCGGAAGTGCGCGGCGCGATTGGCAGCCTGGTGGGGAGGGACCCGGTAGTCGATCACCAATTTCTCCATATGACGTTTCCCGAGGAAACCTCCTTGGATGGTCGCCGCCGGTCGGTGTCACAGGCGACGCATCAGGATTCGACGATCGATGTCCGACGAGCGTTTGATATCCAGATTCTCTACTTTCCCGAGGCGGTCACCCCGGAAATGGGCGGCACTCGCTATGTCCCGGGGTCGCATCTCCGCACCGTCAGCGAAAGCAGCATTGGTCGTTACCAGAATCTGCGGGGGCAGAGGCATGTCGTCTGTGAGCCCGGAACGGTCTTCCTCTTTCATCATGGCCTCTGGCATGGCGCCGGACTCAATCAGTCAGACGCGAGGCGGCTGATGTTCAAGCTTCGTCTCGCGCCGACAGCGCGCCAGAGGAGACTTTGGGATACCTCGGATCTTGAGCCCGATCATCATCGCCAACGCCCGATTTTCTGGACGGGGGACGGTACGGATCGCGACCCGATTCATGAGATTCTCACCCGGCTCGAGCCTTGGTTCGAATTGGACACCGGCCGGCTGGAGATCCTGAATCGTATTCGGCTCTGGCGCTATCTTCTCGAAGACGAACGTCTCGATGTCGACTACTGGTTGAGCCGACTCGAGAACGAATACCGCTGAGGAGATTCCGTCTCGCTGCGTTCCAGCTGGCTGGTTGTCTCGGGGTGTCAGGCGATCGGGGCTTCGATCAGAATCGGCCTGCAGACGTTTTGATGGAGAATTGCCCTCGGCTTTCCGTTCACGTCTTGTCTGAACGGAGCGCTTCTCAGCCGCGCGGGGGCAGACCGTGAACCAGGGTCAGCGATTCCATTGTGGTGCCCGCCCGACGGTGCTCGGATAGTGCTTGGTACTCCGGATCGGCCCACCAGTTCTTGGCGGCTTCCTCCGAAGGGAATTGGAAAATGACCATCCGTCCGGTGCGTGGCGCCTGACCTTCCAGATGCTCCGGGTTGTCGTCGTAGGTGTGGAAGCTCCCGCCATGTTTTTTTAAAATCGGGAAAAACCCTTTTTCGTATTCGCGATATTTCACAGCGTCGTGGATTTGGAAATTGGCCACAAGCAGGGCGGGTGCGTCAGACATGCTCAGATATCCTTATCGTGATGGAGTGATGGGTTCGATGGGAAACCGCACGACCTCGGACGAGCGGCCCATCTGCCTGCGGTGTTCTGCACCAAATGGCGCAACTGAGTCAAATGGTTTCGGCGGACCGCGGCTGAGAAATCCCTTCTCCGTTTCGGCGAGCTCGATTGGCGCCTGTCCGATTGTGCCCGGCGATCCTGATTTCCGGTTGTGCTGCCGTTGCGTAAACAGCGGCGATCCGCAAAGTTAAGGCGGTGCGCTATCTCTCTGCGATCCTGATTGCCTGTGGGGCGATGCTCGGTACAGCTTGTACTCAGGACAGTTCGCCGCGGCCCAATATCCTTCTGATCTCGATTGACAGCTTGAGAGCAGATCATCTGGGCAGCTACGGCTATGCGAGGAATACAAGCCCGAATATCGATGCGTTGGCGAGTGAGGGTGCTCGGTTTGTCACCGCGATCGCGCCTGCACCCTGGACTCTCCCCTCGCACATCACCATGCTGACCGGTCGGCACCCGGCCGCACATGGCGTCAATAATACCGACCGCCGATTGGCGGACGAAATCCCGACGCTGGCCGAGGTTCTCCGAGGTCAGGGCTACGCAACGGCGGGTTTTGTCGCAGGCCCCTATTTGCGGCGAGATTACGGCTATGATCGCGGCTTCGATCTTTACGATGAATCGCTGGTCGCCGACGGTCGAGCATCGCATCGGGGGACGACCTCTCCCCAGCTGGTTGCCAACTTGAGCAGCTGGCTGGCAGGGGAGCGCGAAGCGGAACAGCCCAAACCATTTTTTGCTTTTTTGCATATTTGGGATGTCCACTACGATTTTGCACCACCACCGCCTTTCGATACGCTTTTTGACCCGTCCTATGAGGGTGAGGTTGATGGGCGCAATATCGGATTCCTGAAGTCGTCGATGTCCGAGCGTGACTTGGAACACGTTGTCGCGCTTTACGATGGGGAGATTCGCTTCTCGGATCGTGAACTCGGTGTTCTTTTTGAAAAACTGCGGGCTTGGGGCCTCTGGGACAATACGATTGTTGTTCTGACCGCAGACCACGGGGAAGAGTTCTTCGAGCATGGCAAGATCGGGCACCTGATGCATATTTTCGATGAAGCGATTCAGGTTCCCCTGATCGTCCGCTATCCACCGGCGATTGATGCCGGATTGGTTCTGGAAGAGCAGGTTCGATTGATGGACATCGCGCCCACGATTCTTGGACTGGCCGGTATCGAGTCTTCGCGTCTCGGGATGCCGCCGGAGGCGCCTGTGCGGGAGAAGGATCTCAGTCCCTGGCTGCGCGGCGACTTTCTGGCGGGTTCCATTCCCGATTTAGTGGCCTTCCCGGAGAATTATGGTGGTGGTCGCGTGGGAGTCCGAATGAACCAGGGCAAGCTGATTCGCCATAATGAGGACTACTACGAGCTTTATAATGTGCGCCCTGAACTTGGGGAGCGAGAGAGGGAAACCGGGAAGGCCCCCGAAGTCATAGCCGTCCTGGCCGAGTTGATTCAGCAGGAAGCTGAATGGAACGAGTGGAAGAAGGATGGCGCGATAGTTGCGCCATCGATGACTCTTTCGGATCCTTTGCGGGAACAGCTTGAGGCTCTGGGCTATATCGAGCGCTGAGATCGGCCATCCGGAATCGACGGCTGCCGAGGACTGGTTCGGAGGTGCTAATTTGCCGCTTTCGGGTTATGAAAAATTCGTGTCGAAACCATCGAAGCAGGAACTAGAAGAATTTCGTGCGGGCGCTTCGGCGTGGTTCGCCGAAAACGTCCCTTCTCCTCCCGATTTTGTAATGCCGCTCACCTTTATGGAGGTCGGAACGGACGAGCAGTTCCAATTCCTTTGCGAGTGGCAACGGAAAGTCTACGAGGCCGGTTATTTGGGGGCAGCGTGGCCGGAGGAGTACGGTGGTCGCGGATTGAATCAACGCTTCCAGGAGATCGCTACCGACGAGATGCGCCGGCATCAAAGTCCGATCATGCTCAACACGATCGGTCTGAACTGGGCGGGGCCATTGATTCTCGATATGGGAACCCACGAACAGCGCCAGCGTTATATCAAGGGGATCCTCTCGGCAGACGATATCTGGTGCCAAGGTTTCAGCGAGCCGGACCACGGCAGCGATCTCGGTAACGCACAGACGCGTGCCGTTCGTGACGGCGATGATTGGGTGATCAATGGTCAGAAGATCTGGACGACCCACGGCTCCTACGCCAAGTATATGATCCTGCTCGCTCGCAGCATTCCGGACGCGCACAACAAATATGCCGGCTTGTCTTTTTACCTCGCACCGATGAACGTCCCGGGGATCGAAACACGCCCCATCCGCAAATTGACCGGTGAATACGGATTTACAGAGACGTTTTTCACGGATGCGCGGATTCCTGGCGAATCGCTGATGGGAGAGGAGGGGCAGGGCTGGACAGTCGCGATGCGCACGCTCGAGTACGAACGAAATGCCCGTGGCGGTCAGGCCGGTGGGCTTGCCTTTGTCGCGCCGGATCGCACCGAGGCAATTGATCTGGCCAGACGGGCGCAGCGCAATGGCAAGCCGGCTATCGAAGATCCCGCGATCCGCGACAAGCTCGTCGAGCTGATGATCGAGCACCAATCCACCGTGCTCTGTGCGCGCCGTGCCGTGATACCGCCTCTGGTAGCTGAGCGTCCGATGTCGCTGCCCTTGGCCGGAAAGTTGATGACGACCGAATTGGACCGCCGTCTCAACGAGTTTGCGATTTCCTTGCAGGGGCAGGCGGGGGCCTACGGAATTGGTTCGCCGGAAGGTTTGGATCGAGGCCTCTGGCAGCGAGCCTACCTGAATTCCTTCAGTGCCACGATCGGCGGCGGGACCAGTCAGATCCAGACCAATATCGTCGCCGAGCATGTGCTCGGATTACCGAAACATTGAGGAGTCAGTGATGCGTGAACGACACGGCCCCATTGGATGCAGCGACGAGCAAGCCGACCTTCTCGAGTCGGCGACAAGGTTCTGCGAGGACAAGTCTCCGATCGCGAAGGTGCGCGGATTATTGGAGGACGAGATCGGCTACGACCTCGAAGTGTTTGCCGAGATGGGCGATCTGGGTTGGTTGGGGGTCGCGATCCCGGAAGCCTACGGCGGCGCGGGACTTGATCTGGCCGAAGTGGTCCCTTTGGTGGAGCAGATGGGGCGTCGTTTGATGTCCGGTCCCTTTGTGCCCACAACGCTGGCCGGGCAGTTGCTGCTGGGCGCGGGAACGGAAGCGCAAAAGCAGTCGCTTCTACCGGCTCTCGCAGGCGGCGCGCCTGCGACCGTGGCGTTGGCCGAACCGGCAGGCGATTTCGATTTGGCACAGATCTCGTGCAGGGCCGAGCGTCACGGCGACTCTTTGCGACTCTCGGGCACGAAATGCCTGGTTCTGGATGCGCCGGTAGCAAATTGGTTGATCGCTTCGGTGTCTCTGGAGGGATCTGTCGCGCTTGTTTTGCTCGACGCGGATCAAATCCGGCAGGCAGGTCCTGTGCGCGAAAAAGTCATTGATGAAACGCGGCGGTCCTTTCGGCTTTGCCTCGACGGATTGGAGGTGCCCGGATCGGCGCTGCTGGATTCGGTAGCGACGCTGGACGCCTTGCGTGAGGTCGAGTTGGCAGGCGGTCTGCTGTCCGCGGCCGATATGTGTGGCGCCGGAGCGAGCTGTGTCGCCTACACGGTTTCCTATTTGACGACCCGAAAGCAATTCGGACGTTTGATTGGCTCCTATCAGGGGTTGAAGCATCCTACGGTGGAGGCCCATGTCCGGATGGAGCAGGCAAGGTCGCACGTCTATGCCGCGGCGCATACTTTTGGCAAGGGTGCGCAGGGCGAGATTGCGGTGCGGATGGCAAAGGCACAGACGGGGCCGGCATTGGCCTTTGCCGCCGATCGATCAATTCAGTTCCACGGCGGTTTTGGGTTCACCTACGAATGCGATGCGCAGCTATACAGGCGGCGTGCTCTTTGGGGCGAGAGTCAATACGGCGACGCCGTCCATCAGCGCCGCTTGTTGGCCGATCTGATGCTTTCAGGGAACCTCTTTGCGGAAGGGGCTCGTGGGGGGCACTTCCTGTAGAAATGCCGCCGGACCGGAACGGTCTCGGCGGCATTGTTCGGTAAAAGAAGACCAACGCGACCCACTCACCTCGGCTGCGGGGGATGAGCCGAAGTGAGGTGAGCCGCGCTGCTCTCCTTCTCTCAGAAGTCGTCGGAGATCGGTGTTCTGAGAGACTGTAATTCCTCCTGCAGCGCTGTGGTTTGGCAGATATGCATCTCGGAGATGCTGGTTGCCGTATCACAGTCACTCCCGGTGCCCAGAAGCGACAGGCTTGCGATGTCTTCGTCGCTGCACGCTCGAGAAACCTGGCTCAGAGAACGCATGGCGGCAGATTCGATGCTGGAGAGCGCCGACGCATTGGGGCATTCGGTCTCCTCGTCCTTCTCGATCTGGCGTTCGCATTTGGAGATCTGTTTAAGTGCCTGCTGCAGCAGACCGCCGTACGCTCGACCGATTGCCTTCTGGCATTTATCAGCTGTGCCTCCCCGTGCAGCGACATCGGCGCCATACTGCCGTTCGAGTTGAGAGGCGACCAGAGTATCGGCATCCTCCTTCAGGCAGGTCTCGAGCTCCGAGACTGTCTGTGCATGAACGCAGCTGCCGGGCCAGCTCGCGCCAAGGGCCGTGACCGCGTCGTCCGAGCATTTGCGACTCAAGTCGATCTTCTGGGTCGCCTTGTCGAGTTTGGCCGCGGCCTTTGCCGATGGGCAGCTGTTGCCTGATTTCAGCGAGGCATCAAAACAGCCACGCCATGCCTTTGCGCTGCTTCGGATATAAGTATCGCGTACCTTGTCGAATCCGGCACGGCATTTTGTGATCGTCCTGGAAGCGTGACCGAGGCTGCTCAGCGAGGATGAAGTCCCCGCGATCAGCTCATCCCAAAGCAGCACATTGACATCCTCGAAGGGGGTCGGTGAGATCAGGGTCGAGCTCCAGCTTCCGCCACAGAGCCTGAGTCGATAGATCTGGTCATCAGTCGCTGCGTAGAATTCCTCGGCACAGCCGCCGCCCGGCGTCGGGTTGTAGGTGACGGCCCTGTACTCGGCGGCACCTGTGGGGATGGAAGTGACCGTGGACATGTCGGTCCAGATCCACGAGCCACTCAGCTCGCCGCGGAACAGCCCGCCGGAGGCGGCTACGTAAACAGGCGAGGTCGTCGGGCCATCCAGGTCGTAGACGATCGAGGTGTCCAGATTGGCCAGAGTCGTTGCCTTGCTGAAGGTGCCCGTGCCGCAGCCGGTGAGAGAGCCGATTTTGGCGTACAGGCCGCGGTGGTTGGGGTCGAGGTCGTCGTCCTTGCCGACGCCCACCCAGAATTTAGTGTTGGTGAGCTGAATGTCGCGGACGAGCATGGAGTCGCCGGCTGTGGTCCACGCGGGGTCCATCTGCCAGGTCGCGCCGTTGTCGATGGAGCAGGCAACCCCGCCGCCGACGTGCCCGATATCCCAGTCGCCGAAGCTGATATAGAGATCGTCGGCATTGAATGTTGAAGCCACGATGCTGGTGATCTTGATGGTGTTGTCATCGAAGTGGTATCCGACCGCATCGATTTGTGCGTCGAAGACCTTGGTATAGGACGCGCCGGTCAGTCCCTGATTGGTGGCTCGGTAGAGATCGCCGCCGTCATTTCCGGCAAATACATTCTCCATGATGGTTCCATCGAGATCGTAATCCTGCAGGAAAGTTGCGGTGATGGGCGCCCCGTCGTTGGCCGGAAAGATCGGGTAGGTCCAGGTCGGATAGGCTCCCGTATGAGTCAGGAAATCCTGTGTGATGCCGATGCCTGTCTTGCCTCCGATCACGAAGGTATCCTTGGTGGTCGCTGTGTTGGCGATCTGATCCATATCGTCGATCAGGATCGCGGCCACGCCTCGATTGCCGGCGAGCTCGCCCAGCGTGCTCCAGGTGCCCGTGGCGATGGTGTACTCTGCGATGAACCAATCGGTCGCGTAGAAGACGGTGCCGGCGTTGCTGGGGTCAATCGCCATGCTGTAGTCGTTGCTGTGGATCGCACCCAGTGTTCGCGCCTGGCTTGGCATGCTCGTGAAGGTGTGGCCGTAGTCGACCGAGACACCCGAGATCGCGTAGATGCGGGCGTTGGCTGCATCGAATCGCATCTGTTGAAAGTAGTGGGGCGCATCGGTGGTGGTGGTCCAGGTCGTGCCGCCCCCTGCGCCGCGGTAGACGCTATTGCTCGGTGAGGAGCCCGTGACGAAAATCAGCGGCGCATCAGCGATCGCCGTGTCGGGGTAGACGAAAACGCGCTCGATGATCCCGTCGAGCGAAGGGACTGTGATCATGGCGCCAACCGTGTATCCCGCGCTGTAGGTCAGGGGGTAGAGCTCGATGGTGCCTGCGTTATGCACGGTCGCCCAGAGCATCGGGTTGGTGGGATCATCCGTGTAGGCGGTGATCGACACGACCTGCGCCATCGCGACGGGCGTGGCCAGAAGCGTCCACGTCGTGCCTCCGTCGGTTGTGCGGTAAATATTGCCATCGTCACTGCCTACGTAGGTGCCGCTGACGTGCCCCAGAACGGTGGATATACGTTCCACCACGGCCGAACCGTTATGGAACACGCCTCCATTGGTAACCGTACCCCAGCCGGTGCGGTTAAAGGGGCAGGAGGCATTGGCGATCAGTTTGCCGTTGTTCAAGGTGCCGAAGATGGTGCCGGCGCCGGAGCCCAAAGTGGACGCGGTGATGTCGGCTTCGAGTTCGTCCATCTCGCCCGGTCGGCCGAAGAAGATCGGATCCCACGCTGTGCCGGCTGTGTTGAGGATCACGCCGCCCTGGTCGCCACGCACGGCGGACAGCAGGCGGGTCTGAGCCGTACAGTCGGAATAGCTCACGATATCCTTGGCCTGGCCACCGAAGATGCCGAGGCCCACCCTCACCACCGCGGCGGTAGAGCTTGGCGCGAAGCTGAGGCTGACCAGCAGGGCGCTGAGTGCGGTACACAGGCCCGCTTTGATGGTTTTGCTTCGATAATGTCCTGAATTTGAGTTTCGCATGGTATCCCCCGCGTTCTGGGGGTGCACTTTCCACGGGTCGGAGCTTTTTTGCCGCCGACTGGAAAGGCACCCGATATGGATCTGCGGGAAACGAAATGCAACCTCCGTGCCGGACTGAAAATGCTGAAAAGCCTCGGTTTTTAAAGCGCCCCTTGGTGCGCCGGTAACTAGATGTTTCCAAAAAGCGGAACGTCCAGTTACCGCGATCGCCCCGGATTACGGGGGGCGAGGGGCGGAAGGGTTTCGGAAAATCTCCCGAGGAGCAGGACGGTGGTTGAGGCGGAGCCTTTGCCGGAACCTCGAGGTGCCAGAGACCTGCCTGTATGGGGAGCACGGAATTCCCCGCGCTCCCCGCACAGGGATGTATCGGTTTCAGGCTAGCCGCGGCCGAGTTCGCCGACGTAGCCGTTGGATCGCTGCATCCATTCCTTCTCACGGTCGTAGATCACCGTGCCATCAATGGTAAGCGTGACCCGAATATTAGGGTCGGCAGCAGCACTCATGTCGGTAAACGCCTTGAACGACCACCGCCAGACGCCATCGCGGTTGATCGACAGCAGCATGTAGAAAATACCGTCTCTGGCCCCGGAGCCCTTCCGGGCATCGCGGTCCAGATAGCGCCAACGATGTCCACGCTTGGGTACCGCGCCGGCCTCCAGCGTACCGGAGTAGACGAGATCCCCGCCGCTGCGGATCTCCACGAAGAACTCCGAGACGGACGGGTTGAAGTCGGCGGGCAGGTCGAGACCCGCGCGGATGTAGAGGTAGTCGTCTGCGTTTCGCTTGAACCGAACCCTTGACGGGCAGGGATGGTTGCAGATCGCCGCATAGGAAGTCGGTCCCGGTGTGGCAACGACGGTGGGCGCCGGGGTCGGTTCCGGAGTCGGTTCCGGGGTCGGTTCCGGAGTCGGTTCCGGGGTCGGTTCCGGTGTAGGCGCTGGTGTCGGAGCCGGGTCCTGAATTGCAGGTACCGCAAGATCTTCCACTTCGCCGTTGGATGCTGGTCCCGTGGCCACGCTCAACTCGCCGTCATCACTGGCGATACGGATTCGCGCAAACGACGTTCCGGAAGTCGCGCTGGCAGGAATGGCCCAGGTAAGCGTTGCCGCCGACTCTCCTGCGCTGACCCCTACCAAATTCGACATTTCGTCCAGGCCATCGAAGCTGCCATCAGCGTTCCAGTCGATCCAGCCTCGCACGAATGCATTCGAGCCCGTACTGTTGCTGACCGGAATTTCGATATCGTAGGCAGACTGGCCAATCACGTAGTTGCTGAACACAGAGCTTGTGATGTCTTCGTCGTCGATATCACGGAGATTGTCCCCTACGTCATCGAGCTTGTCCCCCAGGGGGGCAGTGCTGATCCGGGCTCGAACAAATCCTTCACCGACTCCAACGGAGATGGTCTGGTCCTCATTCGCGTCCGTCGCAGTGGGAACGATTGGAAGCTCAATAATTCCGATGTTCTCATCGATGGCCCGAGTGATCTCATCGCGATCTTCCGCATCGAGGGCGATACCAACATGCTTTTCGATAACACCAGCATCCAGGTGGGTGATGGTGGCATCGGTGATGGTACGAATCCGATTGGCGCTATATTCTTCAAGGGCGATGACGAAGGCGGGGGCAGCGGCGATGCCGTCTTCGGTGGCAGCAATGTCGTCCTGAACGGGGTGGCTTTCTGGGAGTTGAACGAAGGCACCGACGACGACGGCAAGAACGAAATCGACATTCAGAACGGTCAGGGATGCTCTCAGTTCATCGGCTCTACTGTCCTGCACACCAGCAACAGTCGGTTTAACCGATGTACTTTCTCTGCGACACCCACTCCCACACCGACACCCACGCCAACGCCGACACCCACGCCGACACCCACACCAACGCCGACACCCACACCCACACCCACACCCACACCCACACCCACACCCACACCCACACCCACACCCACACCAACACCGACGCCGACACCGACGCCAACACCGACGCCAACGCCGACACCAACGCCGACGCCAACGGCACCGACCCCGACGATTACGCCATCGGAGACGCCGGGTGATTTCGTGGCTGTGTGTAACCACCCATGTCCCTCGCGGATTCGATTGGTCCGAAACCCGGCCCGGCTCGACATGCTTTATCTGAAGGCAGGGTTCTTCCCGGCGGAGCCTTACGATCCTGTCCTCTGCGATTTCCGGATCTCGCTGAGTAACGTCAACGGTCTGATTTATGAGGGCGAGTTGCTTCCCGGCGATCTGGAGCGCAAGGGGCGAAAGAATCTCTTCAAAGATCGTCTTGCCAGAACTTCACCGGGGATCCGTGATGGAATCGGGCTGACGCAGATGTCGCGTCGCCCGGAAGGATTTTGGCGATTCCAGTTCAAGGCCTTCGCTCAGCTTGACGCGGCGACCGAGGACGAAATGACCTTGAGGATGGAAACGTGTGGCGATAGCTACGAGCTGACCACGCAGTGGCAGAGGATTCAGAACGGATTCAAACTCAATCTCCGGGAGGTTCCCTGATTTAACCACGGCCGGAAAGCGGCCGCTAAGGGGCTTCGAGATTCCAGGATTTTGGATCGGCGCCAACGCGCCTGCCCAAATCTGACAAGCGGCGCATCTGGGCTCGATCAAAGAGGGTCGGAAAGATCGACTCTTTCAATGGCTCCTCGATGGCGACCCACCGAACCTCGACTTCGCCCAGCCCGCGCCGATTGGTCAGCTCGGCGAGGGCATATAGTTCCCGCAGCGCCACAACCTCCGACGACCCCACCGAGACAGCGAGGCTCCGGGAAGCGATATCCGGCCAGCTGCCGCCGCTCGTTTTGGGGGACTCGCGCAAATTCCCATTGAGGATCACCCAATAACGAGTTTTCGGGATGGGCCGCTCCGGATATTCTCGCTTCCAAATTCCGCCAAACGTGAGGTCTGGTTCCGACGCGTGGCCTCCTGAATAGAAATTCCCCACCACACCGCCGTCGACAAACAGGGAACCACCGATTTCGCGGGGCGGGAAGAGCCCCGGAATGGCCGATGAAGCCAGAAGGATTTCGATCATGGGATCAAAATCCCCGCTGGCGACAGAGTCTTTTGCCGTCTGGTTGAGGTCGAAGATTTGAGGAACGGCCTGATCCAAATTGCTCGCCTGGATCAGGAGTAGCCGTCCGGGTGTCGTTGCGGCAACAATCTCCTTGCCGAAGGACATCGATATTGCTTCCCGCAGGGCTCGCTCCAGGCCGGGGATTTTCGCCAGACTCATATTCTCGGGGGAGAAGTAGAGATGGCCACGTAACTCGAGCCAGTCCTTGCCGGGGTTGCGAAAAAAATGGTCGATCTTTGCCAGGCTCGTCGGAGTTCCCAGATAGGCGAAGGGCGCAATAAACGATCCGGCGCTGACGCCCGTGACACCATCGAATGCCGGCATTGCTTCAGCCTCTTCCGAGAGGCTGGACCAGCCGACCAGAAAGCCCGCACCAAAGGCCCCGTTCTCGCCGCCACCCGAGAGGACGAGGAAATCCATCGTGGCGTCAGGGTCCTTGAGCTGCCGCTGATGCATTCGCTCCACGAGCGCTTTTGTCGATTTGCGTTTGTGCTCTCGCGCGCGGGTGAGCGTCGCCTCGCGCTCGGTTTTGAGCTCACTCTCGGCGAGTATTTGGCGGGGAGGGAGGCGCCCATCGGTGTTGAACGTGATGGCCGCCATATAAATCAACGCGACCAAGGCCAGGACCGAGCCAACCCCCAGCACGAAGGAGAGAAGCATCCATAGACCAAAGTGCTCTCGACGTTTTGGATCGGCCGATTGGGTCATAATTTTTCTCTTCCACATCTGTGGAACGGTGAGGAACGAGACACGATCATGGACAACATGGGCTATCGTTTTGACGCACGATCGACCCTGAGGTCAACCCCGGCCCGGCATCGGGAATTCCGTACTTCTCACGCCCTCTCGCAAAGGTCTCGGAGAGACTCGAACTCCCGGCCCTCCGATCCGAAGGTCTGAGGCCTCGCAAGAAGGGATCCCGGAACGCGGGGCTTGCCTCCAGTAAATGCATGGCGTGATCGCGTTTGAAGGTAGAGAGGGCATCTGGAGCGATTACAGGGATGGATATCTCTCAGCGCGCCAAAGGGCTTCGCCGCGGGCGCGAATAGCGGGAAACGCTCCCATCGAGCCGTCCACGGTCAGACGAACGTCGTGTCGCCCAGGTCCACGCCCAGGCTGCGCCGGCCTGCGACACCGAGGAATTTGGGGCGGGCCATCAGGTGTTGGGCCATGGCCTGGGCATCGCGCAGGTGTCGTTGCAGGGGCGAGCTGCGGTAGAGGCTGCGACTGCCGCCAAGCCGGAACAGGGCCTCGGTGACTTCGCAGCAGGTTTCCACGGCGTTGCAGGTCGCTATGCGAATCTCGGTGCGTTGGTCGACGGTCGGCGCCTCGCCTGCGCAAGCTGTTTCCCATGCATCGTCGACGGAAGAGTAGAAGAGGGCGCGCGCGGCGCGCAGGCGGGTTTCTTCCTTGCCGACCGACATCTGGACTTCCTTGCGCGCAGCCAATGGCCTGGGTGCTGGATCTGCGGCAAGCGTGGCAAAGGTGCTCAAGGAGGCCCGTGCGAGCCCGAGCGCAATCGCGCCGAGGCTCATGCCGAGCATGGTGAAACGCGAGAAGCGGTAGAGCGGCGTATCGATTTGCCCGGAGTCGAGAAGGGGCAGGGTATGCTCTTCCGGGACGAAAACGTCTTCCGCGCGAAAGTGCGTGCTGCCGGTGCCGCAAAGACCGATGACATCCCAGGTTTCCAGCAATTCGACATCCTCGCGTCGCAGGAAGGCATAGCGGGGACCGCTGGTCTCTCCGGGAACCATCGTGCCGACGCCGATCCAGTCAGCATTCCACGACCCGGACCCGAAGGCCCATGTGCCGCTGATCCGGAAGCCGCCGTCGCAGGGCTCGGCCGTACCTGAGGGTTCGAAGACGCCCGCCAGTCGGGCCCGAGGCGAGGCGAAAATCTCGCGCCGCGCATTTTCGGAAAGTGACGAGAGCGGCAGCGTCGAGGTGATGCCGATGAAAACGCACCACGCGACCGAGGCGTCTCCCTCCGCAAGCGTCTCGATCACCCGCATCGCATCTGCGGGAGGGGCCTCGGTGCCGCCGACATCCCTGGGTGCCCAGAGTCCGTAGAAGCCCTCGGCGGACAGGCTTTCGGCGAGATCTTCCGGAAGCCTTCCGGCCGCTTCGGTCGCCGCTGCCCGGTCGTACAATTCTTCGCGGCGCTCGCTGGCAACGCGCAGGCAGTCTTCGGCACTCGGAGGATTCGTGGTCATGAGTTTGGCTTAGCGCAGACAGATCGTCTCGGCCAGAAAGCGGCGGGTAGGGCGGCGGAAGCCTCCCCCGAGACATGGGGAGTTGACGGCTAGACGCAGCTTGGGCGAAAAAGGGCCTTGATGTCGCCTGCCGTCATCTCGTAGGGTCCCGGCATGGCCGATTACACGACCTTCCTCATCGAGAAACGCGGTGCCGTAGACTGGCTGACCTTCAATCGTCCCGAGAGGCGAAACGCGATCAACATCGCCATGGTCGATGAGCTGCGCGACTACTTTGGCTCGCTCTGCGAAGACGAATCGACTCGCATCGTGGTTCTGCGCGGCGCCGGCAAATCGTTCTGTGCCGGGCTCGACATCAAAGAGGCGGGTGGAGACGGGAGAGGGCAGTCCGCGCCGTTCGGGGCTGGTATGGGCTTTCAGGGGTACCTTGCGGAGGTCTATCTCCGGATGAGGCGCTGCCCACAGCCGATCGTGTCTCTGGTCCATGGAGCGGCGTGCGGCGGCGGCTTTTCCTTCGTGATGGCCTCCGACATCCGCATTGCCGGCGAGAGTGCGAAGATGAACGCGGCCTACATCAAGCTCGGACTTTCCGCGTGCGACATGGGATGCAGCTACTTTCTGCCGAGGCTCGTCGGCACGTCGATCGCTTCGGAGTTGATGCTGACCGGGCGCTTCCTCCATGCCGAGCGCGCTCTGAGGACCGGACTCGTCTCGGAGGTCGTCCCCGACGACCAACTTGAGCAGGCGGCCGCGTCCTATATCGACGAAATGTTGGCGACGTCGCGGATCGGTCTTCGCATGACGAAGGAAGGGCTCAATCTGAGCATCGATGCACCCTCGCTCGAAGCCGCGATGGCGATCGAGAACCGAAATCAGCTGATGTGTTCGTCGAGCTCCGAGTTCCGCGACCGGATGAAGGCCTTCGTTTCGGGGTCGTGAGTGGGGCACGATGCTCAAGTTGGCCGTGCGTGTGGGTGAACAGAAACCGGGGTCAAGCCGAAGCCAAGCCGAAGCCAAGCCAGAGCCAAGCATAGGGGGCAGCCTGCCATGCCGATTTCGAATCGTTTGCATCAGATCTTCATTGCGGCCTGATACGGGACATCACTCGACATAACGCACGACCACAAGCAGAAGGCTTCCGGGCCAGAAATCCCGGGAGCTTTCTGTTCGTGCGTGGTCTGGAGCTATCCCCAGTTTGGCACACCGCGGGCACAAGCGGTGGGGGTCCTGGTGGCAAAACCGGTCACACCACGGTCACAGGAGAGCAGGGCGCCCGGCGAGGCCAGGGGTGCCGCTTTCCCCTCACCCCCCGCGGCAGGAGATTGATCCCCGGCTCGAGATTTTAAGCAAAACTGCGATCCCGGGTGCAGATCGATCTCGGCGCGCTAAAGGGCTTCGCCGCGGGCGGGAAGGCGAGTCGGAGACTGCTGGTGGCGGGATTCGGCTTCACGAACAGAGCGCCGCTTGGGCAAAAAGGGCCTTCATGTTTCCTGCCGTCTGCGCCTTAAACGCATGCCAGGCCCCCCTGGGCTCGCAAGGGAACCGGAACAAGGCCGGGAGGGCCGCAAAGATCAGGCGGGATAAATCCTTTTCCTGAAGCCCGCTGCGGGAACGCAAGCTTTCTGGGGGGGGCGGCGCCGGCGCGTGAAAAAATCTGCTTTTCCGAGTGGCTGAGCCGGTGATAGACACTGAGTGTGCGCCCACGAAATTTTCTGAAGGCTGCCGTGCTGATGGCGAGCTGCATGCTGATTCCGGCTGTGCCCGGGGCGACCCAAGCCGTCGAATCGGTTTGCTCGGTGCGCAAGGTCGAGGCGATTGCCGCGACTTGTTCGCGTTTGCTTCGGCACGAAGGGCGGTTTGTCTTTGCCGGCGGCACGCCTACCGCGGAGCGGCGTCTGGCAAGTATTCATGACCGGTTTCTCCAGTCTTGGAGTGAGGCAGAAGCCGGTGACACGGCTGAATGCGCTGCGCAGACGGCCTCGGCCGAAGCGGCCTGGACGCTTCTGGGCGAGCGGATTGCCGGTGTTCTTGGTCGAGCGCCGACACCCGTCTGCCAAAGGCGTCTGGCGCGCACCTTGTCCCGTGCCTGCCGGTCATGGGCGACCATGGTCTGGCCGGATTCGGAGCGGTCGGAAGATATGGCGACGCGTCACGCGCAGCGCCTCGACCGCCGTGTCGAGAAACGCTGGTCGCGGTCGGATTGCCCGAGCCCGGCGGCCTCGACCGTGCAGGATCTGGCGCGTGGGTTGGGGGGATTTGCCGCGGGCCTCGGGACCCAGCGCTCGATTGCGGATCTGGCGACAGCCGCGGGCGTTCGATTTGGCGCCGCGATCGAACCCGGCGAGGTCGCCGGGGATGCGACCTATGCGTCGCTTGTTGCGCGGGAAGCGAACTCGCTGACAGCAGAGAACGTGATGAAGTGGGGGCCTATTCATCCTCAGGCGGATGTCTGGAACTTCGCTCCCGCGGACGCGGTTGTGAGTCTGGCCGGTGCGAACAGCATGAGGCTGCGGGGTCATACGCTCGTCTGGGGTGGCTCGCAGATTGCGCCTTATGTGCAGAACATCAGCGACCGTGAGTCGATGCTGGACCGGATGGAAGAGCATATCGAGGACGTGGTCGGGCGCTATGCGGGCCAGATCGAGCAATGGGATGTGGTCAATGAGCCTTTGCCGTCGGTTGTGGATCCGCCCACCAGCGACGGGCTGGATGACAATGTGTTTCGGCGTGTCGTGGGCGCCGACTACATCGCACGCGCGTTTCATTTTGCTCATGCTGCAGACCCCGACGCGATGCTCTTCCTGAACGATAACGGGATCCTCTTGCCCGGGGCGCGTCAGGAGCGCTTCGTCGCCCTGGTGGAAGAATTGCTTGCTGACGGCGTTCCCTTGCACGGAATCGGGGTTCAGGGACACATCGGGCTCACCCCGCCTGCAGCCTATCCGACACGCCAGCAGCTGGCCGCCTCGATCCGGAGGTTCGCGGATTTGGGTTTGTTGGTGGAAATTACCGAACTGGATGTGGTGACTCTCTTTTTATCGACCGAGGGAAATGCTCTCCCACTTCCTCTGCAGCAGGCGGTTTTGTACTCGGATGTTGTGGGTGCCTGTCTCGAGAATGCCTCTTGTACGGGCATCACCACTTGGGGCCTTGGTGACCATCTTTCATGGGTACGAACTTTTTTCGGCTTGCCCGACGACCCGTTGCTCTTTCTTGAAGACTGGACGCGCAAGCCCGCATATTTTGCCGTGCGTGCCGAGTTCGCCGCAGCCGAGCGTCGTCAGCGCCCACGGTAGGGAAGTGCATTGGCGGCAGGCAGGGTGCGGCCACCGCGCTATCGAGCCTCGACTCGGCAAGGATGAGCTTGTGATGGCCGCCCGTGGGGGAGCCGCTCGCCGGGCCAGATGAGGGCCCCAAACCGCCTGCATCTCGCGAAACCAAGGGAATTCCGACGCAGCCGCACGCACTTCTCGGGATCGAAACTTTCCTTGGACACGCGCCCGGATTCGAGGTTGATTCAACGCAGGAATCCAACGGGGAACGTCCGCGACCGCAGGCCCGCCCGCCACGCCGGAACAAGGCATGAATATGAGCGATTTCACGAGAGAGTTGAAGACAGGTGTTCGCGCCAAGCTCGTCCTTGGGATTATGCTTGTTGCGCTATTCGTACTTCTCTTCCCGCCCAGGGCCGCGGCGGTCGAGTGCGTCGGGGACTGGAGTTACTGGACGGCGGTTTCCGGTGGTTGTACTAGCATTACGGGCCTTCTCTCTATCGACACCAGCACCGCGCTCACCAACCTCGACGGCCTCTCCGCGCTGACTTCCGTCGGCGGCTCTCTCTCTCTATCGACAACAACAACGCGCTCACCAACCTCGACGGCCTCTCCGCGCTGACTTCCGTCGGCGACACTCTCTCCATCCGCGACAACAACGCGCTCGCCAACGTCGACGGCCTCTCGGCACTGCTTTACGTTAACTACGACATCTGGATCCGAGACAACACCAACCTTTGCCAACAAAGCGTCGACAATCTCGTGAGCCAACTGGAGGATTATCGTTACCGAATTGTGACTGGCAACGACGGATCGTGCGTTTTGGGCGCTGGCGGCATTGTCGCCAACCTCGAAACTCCAATTCTTGGAATCGATGGCGTTGCCGCCGATGCGACCGGCATTTCCAACGTTCAGGGTTGGGCGTATACGACGACACCCGGAGCCGAGATCGAACGTCACGTTGAGGTCTTCATCGACGGCGAGTTCGCGATGCTGGTTCCCTGTTGCGGCGACCGTGGCGATGTCGAGGCTGCCGGTGGGCCGTTGCTGGCCGGGTTCTCCGGCGTCTACAACTGGGGGCTTCTCGAGTCAGGTGCTCACGAACTGAAAGTCGTCATCGCCAGCACGATCGGCGAAGAACTGGTCATCTACCGCGACCTGAATACCGCCCGATTTGGCGACCACCCGTTTGTGCGCGAAATGGAGTTCACCAACGGATCCGGCGGCGAATACACCGGCGGCACTCTCAGCTGCGAGACGGTGCCCATCTCTGCACCGGAGAATATGAGTTCTCAGGCGACGGTGCGCTGCTTTAACTGGCTCGCAGAAGCGCCCAGCAGCAGCACGCTTTGCGAAGGCAACAATCCGGACAACGCGCTCTACCTCGCGTTCGATCGGAGTTCTCAGAGCTTCAAGACGGTGCCGGTCCCGGAGAACTCTTGTTTCCGGTGAGTCGAAGGCCTTACGAGTAACGCCATAATCGAACGGCCTCGATTTCCCCGACGCAACAGGTTTTCGGGGAGATCGGGGCTTTCTTTTTTGGGACGACCAGAGCGAAGTCCGCGGTTCGAGCAGCGTGGCCGTGACCACGGATTAGGTTTCCGCGCCAGGGAGGCGATGGATACGCCTCCAACGTGCAGCGACCCTCTACAAAATCCACTGCAAATCACCCATCCGAGCAGCCAACTGCTGCAGTAGCCAAACCCCCGCAACGAGAAAAGCCCCTACCAAAGCGGAGGCTTTCCAAACGCGCCCGGAGAGATTCGAACTCCCGACCCTCTGATCCGAAGTTCCGGGGTCCTGAAAAAAGGACCCCGGAACTTGGGGCTTGCCTCCAGTAAACGCAAGGCTTAATCGGGTTTGAAGGTACCGAGTGCATCTGGAGCGATCCCCCGCAGGTGCGTCGACCCACTACAAGATCCACTACAATTTTGGAGGGTAAGAAATCGTGCCGGTTTCCCCTCACCCCCGCGGCCCGATAGGGATCTCCGGCTCAAGATTTTAATCAACACTGCGATCCCAGGTGCAGATCCATCTGGACCTCCACCGTCCGCCTTGACGCAGAAACGCCGCGAACAGACCGCTTGGTGAGCAGGCCGGACGCGGCGTTTAAGGAAACAGATTTGTGTTCGTCTTCGTAACGTTCATCGCTCGGACATCGAGCACTTCTTCGGATCTGAACTCTCGAAGGGTCGATTGCTCCGAGCCGAGTCGCGAAAGCCAGCGTCGAGGCAAAGACCAGCACGACTGGTCCAAGGTAGGTGGCCCCGCTTACGCGGGGCCACAGGCGGTCAGGGTGCGACCGCCGTCCAGCTTCCACCTGGTCCACCGTAGGCCCCGATGTCATTGCGAGAACCATCCGTGTCGTTGAATGACCGAGCGGGGTTGCCCCCGTCGATGGCCGGGCTACGAGGCCCGGGAATGAAACCCGGGCGCGCCAAAAAGCGGGGATCGGCGATGATGCATTTTGCCGAGGAGCCTATGGAGCTATTGTTCCAGCACAGATTGTAGCTCTCCGACATCGGGGCGATGTTCCAGTTCCGCAGCGCCGAACCATGATTCGTGATGATATTGTTCTCCACTCGGATCCAACCCGACTCCGATCCTCGGTCAGGTCGATCAGAATCGGCCCCGGTACGGATACCTGTGGAACTGACGAGGTTGCCCTCGCCGTTATGGAAGCGGGCGCGGGTCTCCGTAACGACGTTGTTGGTAACCAGCGCCGTTGAGCGCCCGTCCCCAATATTTGCATAAATACCGAACCCTTCACCCGTGTCGTTGTGCGCCACCACATTGTTGGCGACCGTCGTGTGAATCACCCCTGTGTAGGCATCCCCATCGGCGCCAAGCCTTGCAAAGGGACTGACGTGGATCGCACCGCCTTTGCAGGCCCAGTTGTAAACGATGTGATTCTGGCGAATGGCGATCCGGGACACGGTTTCCTGATCGGATTCAGGGCGGCGGCCAGAAGCGTAGATAACGCCAACGAAGCAAATATCCGTCGCATGCGCGCCAGTCACTGTGAACCCCTCGAATACAGCCGAGTTGTTGATCTTGACCGGAATTCCCGATCTCAGGCCGGAAACGTCGATGATGGTGCGAGAGGCTCCCCCAAGCGATCGGAGTTCATGGTGCTTCTTGATTTCCACTTTTTCTTCATAGGAACCCGGACAGACGTAAACCCGTGCGCCGTCTGGTGCATCGGCGAGAGCCGATCCGATCGTCTGACGGCGTCGCGCGGCCTCGCTGCGCTCAGGGTCGACGACCCATACCTCCGGCCAGGTTTCGAGTTCAGGCTCGGCCGACAGGGAAAGCGAACGGACCGGAACCCGAAACACCTCGGCGGAATCTTGTCCGTCGACTTGGCTTCCACACCTTATCTCTTGCGTGAATTCCACCACGCCGAAGAAGTTATCCGGTTCTGCTGGCTCGGCATCGCTGTCCCCCAGCATCGACGAGTCGCCCCCATGCACCGCGGCAACGACATCAGATGTCGCCTCACTCAAGAAATCGCGCAGGTCAGTCAGGGAGGGAGCCGGGGTACTCGAACAGTCTTGAGCAACCAACCTCTCCTTCTTTCGCAGAACGCGATCACATTTCTCGTCTTTGATACCAGACCCCACTTTGGCGGCCTTCGACGCGGCCTTGAGGCGACAGGAACTGAAATTTGCCGCCTCGAGAAGACGGCGCGCAGCACAGGCGTCGCCCGAAGCACTCGCCTCCGGCGGAGACAATAGTGCAAACGCCAACGCCACGATCGGTAGCACCATCCACTTCTTGATCCTTTTGGGGAGATCCGCCCGAAATCCTACCGTGCCTCCCGATGCCCACGCCTCAGTGCTGAGTCCCTCTATTGAGTTGATCATTTGATTGTACCTTTCTGCCCAAGCGATCGCTGGGCTGCAGGGCGAACGGCGCGCTCAGCGCTCGTCGGCCAAAGTTCGGATTCTTCATAGGCTCTGCCACTGTGGTCAGTTGCCGGACGTAGCTTGCGCACAAAGCGTGCCACCGAATTGGCAGCGTCGAGCGATCTTCCCGGCTCATGAAAACCCCAAGGCGGAAAGGTTTTCTCAAGGGCGGGCGCCCGTGCGGCCTCGAACGCTGGCTCGCAAAAATGCAAAGTGAAGAACTCGGGCCGCAAACTTCCGTTAGCAGCTGGCAGCAGCGCTACAGCCCTATTTGCGTATCGGTTGCTGGCAAGGCCATGGAGGCGATGGATACCCCGCCAACGTGCAGCGATCCACTACAAAATCCACTACAAATCACCCATCCGAGCAGCCCACTGCTGCAGTAGCCTGACCCGCAACGAGAAAAGCCCCCGCCAAGGCGGAGGCTTTTCAAACGCGCCCGGAGAGACTCGAACTCCCGGCCCTCTGATCCGAAGTCAGATGCTCTATCCAGCTGAGCTACGGGCGCATCAGCCTATACCGTCGCGGACGGGTGGGTAGAAGTCAACGCAGCCCGCCCTTCGGCCACTCTGGCGTTACGGCGTCCGTCCTGGTTTCAGGCCGCCTTCTGGCTGACGTGTGTCTGCAAGGCGGCCAAAATTTCCTGATAGATCATGTTGTGGCCTTTTTCTCCGCCGAGGAGGAAACCGATGTGCATCAGCAGGCGATTCGAGCGCACCTTGCAATAGAACGAGACCCGCGTGCGGTTCTCGCTCAGCGGCTCGAATACCCATCGGCCGTTGCCGACCAGATCGCCGTCATCGTAGGTTTCCTCGATGGAACGGCCCGGATCGATCGCGGTGATGGTGCGGGTGAAGCGGGATTTGACTGGCGATCCCGGAGGCGAAAGCTCGTGGCTCAGGCGGCAGCCTTCCTGCACGGGACCGCCGCCGATCACATCGATTTTGTAGCGGGGGTACCAATCCCTCATTCGAGGGTAGTCCAGAATCACGGCGAAGAGTTCCTCTGCGGAGGCATCAATTTCCATCGAGTCGACTGTATCGAGGTTCGGCATGGGACGGTTTTACGTAAACGGAGCCCGAAGGGAAAGCCCCGCGCGCATCGATCCGGAGGGGTTCTGTGCTTGTTTTTTGGCACGGGGAGGTGCAGGTTGGGCCAATGCAAGGCCATCGTGACATGTTGCGGTGGCGCCACGCGGGCATTGTTTGGCCGCCAATGGGGAGAATGGAAAATGTCACTGGCAAGTCGCAAGAAGAGCATGACATGGATTGCGATCTTTTTGATGATCGCCGCGATGGCGATGTACGTGCTCAGTGATGACGAGAGCCTTCCCCCGCAGGAACTCGAGGAGCGCACGGGAGCGGTGGCCCTGGCTCTGGGTCGGGTGTAGGTCGTCGGACGCCGGCAGGGAGCGTCGCGCCGTGAGCCCGTCCATCGGGATGTTTCGACCACGACTCGTCAGCTCCGGTTTGGCCCGTGGCCGAATCTCGCGATAGCCCACGGAATGCACAAAACTCGATGGAGAGTCTATGTGGCTGTCTCGGCAGGGGTTCTGCTGGGGGGCTTGTCGGCAGGCGAATCGTCCGCGGGTGGTCTGGCCGTGAATGAGGCCAGCGCTCGGCTCACGGGCACGGGTTATGCGGGAACGGCGGCCTTGGCCGAAGATGCTTCCATGGCCTGGTACAACCCGGCGGGTTTGACGAGACTGGAAGGTGGCAGCGCTGTTTTCTCCGGGAGTGCCATTCAGTTGGATACGACCGTAGAGGTCCAGGAGGCGACCACGTGGGGGCAGGGCGGTATTACCGGCGCCTACGGGAGCATGGAAGCCAGTGGCGGCGGACTACTCGGCGTACCTAATTTTCATGTCGCGCAAAAAGTCCACGACAAGGTCGCACTTTACCTCGGGGTGGTGGCGCCTTGGGGGGATCAGACGAATTTCTCTGATGATTCCGCGGTCCGCTATCTCGGTACCCTTTCGCAGCTGCGAACCATCGATATCAACCCTGCAATCGCGATCGGTCCCTGGGAGGGTTTCTCGGTGGGTTTGGGTTTCAACGCACAGAACGCCCGAGGACGCTTTAACCAGCAATTTGCGCTGCCGACCCGGCCGGTCCTAGAACCAGGCGATATCAATGCGCAGATCAAGGTCGATGATTGGGGCTACGGCTGGAACGCGGGCGTTCTCTATGAATACGAAGATGTTTTCCGAATCGGTGTCGGTTACCGCTCCGCAATCAACCACGACCTTGGTGGCGAGGCCAAATTTCGCACACCCGCCTTGCCGGCCGGGCTGATCGGTGGTCTTCCCGAAATCCCTTCGTTGAGCCTCTCTGCGGACGCGGCGGTCAATCTGGCAATTCCGCAGAGTGTCACCGTCAGCGGTGTCTGGAACATAACGGACTGGGTCCAGGTTCTGGGCGATCTTCAGTGGACTGGCTGGTCGAGCTTTCAATCGCTCGACACCAGCCTCGACAACTACACAGTCCGTTTGCCTGGATCGACGGCGGATACGCCGGTGGCCGACCTGCCTCCGGCGCTTCGGCAAATCACGAGTTTGTTGCCAGCGGAAGACCTGATTTACGAGAACTTCCGCGACACCTGGCGAGCAACCGTGGGCTTTCAATTCTTTCCAAGCGACAAGCTCACGTTACGTCTGGGCGGGGGATTCGATCAATCGCCCGTCCACAATGCGAACCGAACTCTCAGGCTCCCCGATGCCAATCGCTGGATTCTGTCGACCGGATTCGGGGTAGAGTTGCTGCCCGGTATCTACGCAGATTTTGGCTACGCACATTATTTCGTTGGAGCGGGCCTGACGCGTATTGACGAAACCAATCAGACTCTGGATGCCAGTTCGCTGACGGCGACCGTCGAGAGTGCGGCGAACGTTTTTGCGCTGCAATTGACCTATAACTGGAAGACGGATCCGTGGTCGGATCTCGAGATTGGGGGCTGAGCAATGTTGCGTACGTCGGGTTCGGTTCGCGGGTTTGTTGCGCTTCTCTTTGTCGCATTACTGACGAGTGGTTGCGGTCAGGAAACGTTTTCAATTCTGGGCTCCTTCTATGATGCCCCGGATCCCTTGCCGGCTGCCGCCCATGGCGATCTGATTCGCAGCGAGTCGGTCGAGAATTCCAAGGACGTGCGGGCATGGCGCTTGCTCTTCCACTCGCAGGATTTCGAGGGCAGGAATATTCAAAGTTCGGGTGTGCTCTTTGTCCCACGGGGCCAGCCGCCCGAGGGGGGCTGGCCGCTGATCAGTCTGGCCCACGGAACATCGGGATTGCCGCGAAATTGTGCGCCTTCGCCACTGCCCTTCACGCCGCTGGCCTGGTCGGGTGGCGCATCGGTCTGGGACCGCGAAGCGAGCCCCTATGTCTATCCCGAGTCCGCAGGGCTGGAGGGCTATGCGGTGGTCATGGCTGACTATCAGGGGACAGGGACCACGGGCCCCTATTCGTATTTACTCGGCGAGCTCACGGGAAAAAATGTTCTGGATGCAGCATTGGCGGCGCATGGACTCCTCGGCGACGCACTCAGTTCGCAGACCTTTCTCTGGGGCCATTCCCAAGGTGGCCAGGCGGCCGGCTGGGCGGCCCAACAGGCGTCCAGCTATGCTCCGGAACTCTCGATCCTCGGAGCCATCCTGCTTGCGCCTGCAGCGGAACTCGGTCAACTGCTCGAGGCGGTTCTGGCGGAGGAGTATAATGTCAATCAGTCCTCAGCGGCGGCCCTCGTCCTGACGGCGGTTCCGGGCTTCGCTCTCAACTACGGCCTCGACACCAAAACGATTCTTTCGGCCGCAGGGGAGGCGACTCAGGAGGGCGTAAAGTCGGTATGCCTGGGAACCAACCTCGCTGTTTTCGAAACGGAAGCGGTGCTGCGCCAATACAAGGCTGCTGATTACCTGCGGTTGCCCGGAGGGGAAGTTCCCCCGCGGTGGTTGGAGGCGATCGAGGCCCAGAACCTTGGACAGGCAGGTGCCTCGCTGGGTGCGCCCACCTTTTTGATCAATGGCGCGACCGATACGGTAGTTCCACCCGAGGTGACCTGCAGCTACTTCGAGAACACGGTCTGCCCGACAGGGGATCGGGTGGAGTTCAAGATTTATCCCGATACGGGTCATCTCGATCTGCCGGTCACGGCCAACGCGGATATTCTGCAATGGATGCAGGACCGGCTCGAGGGACAGGAAGCGCCCACCAATTGCCGCAATCTGCCGGTTGGATGTCGCACGGCGCCATGAGGGGCGCCGTGATGATGTGAAAGGTTGTCTCCGGGACCGCTTGCGGGCTGTCGGCGCTCTGTTAACCAATCGACAGTCCTGGCGGTTTGTAAGGGAAGCTGGTTCAAGTCCAGCACGGCTCCCGCCACTGTAAGTCGGAACGAAAGTGCCAGATAGCGCCACTGTCCATCAGGATGGGAAGGCGGCACGATTAGGATGCTGACAAGTCAGGAAACCTGGCTGCCGGGGAAATCATATCGATAGATCCCGCGGGAGTTCGGGTTCTGGGTTGGGGCGATTTTTTTGTAGCCCACCTGACCAGGCCCTCGTGAGATCCGGACGCTGCGGGAAGCAGCTAAAAGGAACACCCGAATGCCTGGTTTGAAACTTTTTACTCTTGGAGCTCTATCGCTCGTTTTCTCTCTTTTCCCCACGGTTGCTGACGCCGTCACTCTCGAATCCCAGCGATACGTGATCGGCGAAACCGATATCTCCCCGGCGGTACCCACTGGCGATATCGCCTACGCCGGAAACGGATTTTTTGTCGCTATTGGTGATTTTGGCGCCGCTACCCAGCAGATTATTCGCGTTGCCGCCGACGGCACGCAAACCACGGTGGTCACGCAATTGAATTCTGTGGCCGGAATCGTTTTTGATGCCGCCAGTGGCTCGCTATTCTTCGTGGATAACGGCGGCGAGCAAGCCGGTTCGACGACCGGAGACACAGTCTACGAATTGCCGAATGCCCTGTCGGCGACGGCTACGGACGCAAGCACCCTGGAGATTGCGGCGGCAGGATCGATCGTGAATGCTTCGAGATTGGTTTTGGCCGATAGTGATACCTTGCTGGTTACGAATTCCGTCGGATCTCCGGGCACTGTCGAGCTGGTTGATATTGTAACCGGTTCCGTGACCACCGTGATCAATGACCTCGGTTATGCATCGGGCATCCAGATTGGACCTAATGGCAACCTCTTTGTCGGCGATGTCGATGCCACCAGCTTCGCGGGAAGTGTCCGCGAATATTCCATGGACCTTTCCGGGCCCACCTTCGCTTTCGTGGGATATCTGATCGAGGGCGCGGGCTCGGCGGACCATGCCTTTGATGGAACGGGTGCCTTGCTCCTGACGGGTGGATACGGTGGCGATTTCACCTCCATTGTGGATTCGATCGATTCCAATGGGACGTCGACCCCGCTGGCCAGCGGTTTTGGTTTTTCGGGCGGCATCGGGATTGATCCGATTTCGGGTCAGGTCGGTGTTGTCGAAGGATACTGCCAACCAGCCGACGAACCCTGCACCGCGGTCGCCAACCTCACGCCGCTGGCCGGAATGACCGGCCTTGGTCGTGGCCGCCGTGACTGTAACGCGTCACTCTTCGGCGGTGTCGAGACGAAGAATGCCCGCGGCCGTGGCAAGAACCTCTGGGAGTGCACCGAGGGTGATGTGTCCTGTGATCGGGACGGCGCAGCCGACGGCACCTGCACATTTGTTGTTGGTGGCTGTGTCGGGTTGGTGAATCCCGACAATACGGCTTGTCAGGCAGATCTGGATACCATCGAAATTCGTCGGCGCCCGAAGATGACCAGCGACGGTGGCTTCCCGGCATTGCAGGCAAATATGGATCTGATTCTGGGCGGCGGTCCCGCCTGCTCGCAAGCTGTCGAGGTGCAGGTTGCCAAAGCAAAACGCACCACTATTCGCCTCAAGGCGCGGAAAGCCGGCAAGGTCGTCGATCGCGACACCCTCTCCCTGCGCTGTCGTTAATCGCTCGGATGTTTCGGGGACAGGGCCTTCCGGCCCTGTCCCCGTGCTCGAGGGCCCATTCTGGCGCAATTGCCTGGTCGCAGCTTGACCCATTCGGTCCTCTTCGGGCAAGACAAGGGTTGGATGCCACAACGCGACCCAGACCTTTGCGGAATGATCCGGTTGTCAGCCTTGCGGAATTTCCCGAGCCAGTATCTTGCCTGAAACGCCGACAATACCGTGGGAAGGGTCTTTTCAGTTGGGGCAAAGGTCCGTGCGTTCGTTTACGCGGATGGGTCTGGATTCGATCGACGAGGCGCTTGGGCGCGCTTTGCCACGGACGCGAGAACAGATAGCCGAACCGGACAGTTTGAATCGATTGCTCAGTGACTGGGCGCCTGTCGGTGGCGAGCGATTGCCGGAGATTCAGGCTGTGCGTCTGCCTGGTGTCGATTTCGAGAGCAGCAATTGCATCAACTTTTTGCTCGAGGTGGAGTTCGCGGATACGACTGTCTCGCCGGGTCTCCCCCGGACGCTATACGTGAAACTGCCCTGCGCCGAATGGGCTACGCGCATCTTCGGAAACACGCTGGGCTTCTGGGAACTGGAGACTGTTTTTTGCGCCCAAGTCGCCCGTCATGTGCCCATCCGTACCCCGCGCGTTCATGCGGCGGCGCGCCGCGGCGGCCGCTTTGCTCTGGTTCTCGAAAACCTGAGTGAGGCGCCGGACGTCGAGCTCTTTTCGAACCGCGAAATGGCAGCGGGTACTACGCGAGAACGAGCCGCGCGGGTGCTGCGTACGTTCGCCGAATTACACGCGCATTTTTGGGGCTGGTCGCCCACGGCGCGAGAGCAAGTTCTTCCCGCCGCCTTGAATACCTACACGGGAGCCCGTTGGCGTTCCTTGACGCATGCGTTGAATCTCCTGTCGCTCGCCCCCGCACACAAGGCCGCACCCGAATTGATCACCGAACGTATCGTCGATACCTGCCGGTTGGCCCTCGGGCGTTGGGATGATGTTTTGCGAGCCTGGTATCGGGGTCCTCTGACTCTGGTGCACGGAGACAGTCACCTCGGCAATTGCTTCGAATACGACACGGGTGGAGAGCGCCGGGTCGGCATGATCGATTTCCAGGCAGTCCATTGGAGCAAGGGAATGCGTGATGTGCAGTACTTCCTGCTCAATTCGCTTGATCCCGAATTACTTGAATCAGAAGAAGAGGGATTGATTCGGGGGTATTGCGAGGAGCTGCAACGCCGCGGGGTCGAGCTATCTTTCCGCGAGGCGTGGGAGCAATATCGCGCCTTCACCTACCAGACATTGATGGTGGGGATCGTGCCCCTGGGGCTTGGCTCTCTTACCGAACGAGACGCCACAGTCCGCACGATCACCGCGCGCAGCGCACGCGCGGTGGAGCGTCTGGGGTTTCGTGATTGGGTCGAGCAATTGCCACAGCACTAGCCGCGGCGATCGGTGATGGCGTCCGGCGAGGCGAGCACCTGTCGCAAGACGAGGCATGCCCTAAAATCCTCCCGGATTTCAAAAAGAGGATCTACTGGCAGTCGTGGCGAAGGTATGAGATCGCTTTTGGGTGGAGTCTTTCCCGTGGACGGGCGACCTGTCGATTTGGCATGCGGCCCTGTTATTACTGGTCGCGATCGGAACCTCTGCCTTGTCCGCTGTCGTCGGAATGGCTGGCGGGATCACTCTTCTGGCGTTCATGCTCCTGTTCATGGATCCGTTGGCAGCGATACCGGTCCATGCCGTTGTGCAACTCGTTTCGAATGGTTCCCGCAGCCTGGTGCATCGTCGTCATATCCAGTGGTATCTGATTTGGCCTTATTTTATTCCTCTTTTGCCTCTCGGATGGTGGAGTCTCGAGCTCGCCCGAGATTTGCACCCGGCCAGCGCGCGAACTCTGATCGGTGGGTTCGTCTTGTTGGCGACATGGCGTCCGGGATGGCTGCTGCTCGGGATGCATCCGGACCGGATCTCTCCCAAGCTGCGATTTTTTGGTCTCGGCGGCGCGGTGGGCATCTTGAACGTGACTTTCGGTGCTACGGGTCCCCTGATCGCACCCTTCTTTCTGAACTTGGGGCTGACTCGTTTCGAGTTGATCGGCAGCAAGGCCGCGGCCCAAATGGGAAGCCATATCGCAAAGATAGCGATATTCGGGTTCGTCGGGTTTGCTTATGCGAGTTGGTCCGGCCTTCTCGCCATGCTCTGCGTGGCCGTGGTGGGTGGGACGTGGTTGGGAACGCGGATCCTTGCTCATGTGAATGAGGAATGGTTTGTGCGGATCTATCGGGCCGTGCTTACGGTGATCGCCTTGCGCCTCCTCCTTTCGACGCTCCCCGAGGCTTGGAGTCTTTGAAATTTGAAATTCGAGATGTTCAAAAATTTGCTCAAGAGTTTACGTTTCCCCGGCGTTTTGATGTTCTCCGTTTTCTGGCTGGCGTCTTGTGGCGGCGGGTCGGGGCCGTCCAATTCCCTGTCCCCGATTCTTTTTGTTCCTGGTTACGGGATGGGGGCGCTGCACGTTTCCGTGTCTGATGTTCGGGGGGAAGTCGCGAACTTTGATTTTCTGCTCCCGGCCATGAATCCGAATTCGATCTTCATTCCGCCGCTGGACAGCGCCCAGGAATACGCCCGGCAAAGTGGCCTGCGCGCGGAGGATCTGAACCGAGTCGCGGAGTGGCTCAAGCTCGACATCGCATCCGATGGTGTGGCTTCGAGTCAGCAGGGCGTTGGTGTCCGACCGATTTCAATCGGTCAGAACTTTTCTCGGGAGTGCCCACGTTATTTGGGGATGATGAAAATTCTGGCTTCCGCCGGGTGGGTTCCGAATCGGAATCTGAAATGTGTTCCCTACGATTACCGATTCCCTCCCGGCGAAACCGATTTTGCTATCGAACTCGAGCGCTTGATCGAGACGAGCGTGGCAGCTGCCAACGGCACAAAGGCGACGCTCGCTTGCCATAGTCAGGGGTGCCTTCTGGTTTACCATTTCCTGCGCACCCGGAGCCCGGAGTGGTTGCAGGAGCATGTGGGATTGTTCTTCAGCCTCGCAGGGCAGTTCTCGGGCTGCAGCGATTGTTTGCGTTGGGCATTCCAGAAAGGCTGGAGCTGGGACGCCAAGAACGATGTCGTGGCGCCCTCGGACAGAACGTGGGTGGGCGAACTCGCGCTTGGATTGCAAAGCAGTGTCTACGGGGACCAGGTGCTCTACCGCTGGGGAGGTGAGGAATACCGGGCATCTGACGCGCAGCGATTGTTGCGCGAGGCGGGGGCTCGGGACGTCGCTCGTGCGACCGATCGGTATGCATTGGAACGGCAGGCCTGGTTTCGGAAGGGCGCGGAGGAACATATTCCGCTTTCGGTGCCGACGCGTGTCGTTTTCGGGACCGATTTACCAACAACGGTCGGGTTCGATTTTCAGAGGGAGAGGCCCGTCGACCCGACCTGCGGGGACCCTTTATGCGCAGAGCCCTACTACCAGGATTATCCGGGCACGATTCAGGCCGCGGGTGATTCGGGCGATAGCGGTTGGATGAATCGGGCGCCTCAGGCCTGGCTTGCACACCCCCTATGCGAGATCCGAGAGTTCGAGTTCGTCGGTCATATGGATATTTTCGAGAACCCGGAGGTTCTTCGGCTGCTCGTAGCGAATGCTCGGGATATTCCTCTCGGTATCGATTCCTGTCGCTAGGGCTGGCGACGTGGCAGGCTTCGCGATAGCGGTGCCTCATGCGAATGGATCAGGATTTACCGACGGATATGCAGGCTTGGCGTGTCGCGCAATGGGGTGAGGAGCCCGTCGATACGCTCGCCCTCCAACGGATTGCGGTCCCCGCACCCGAAGCAGGTGAGGTTCTGGTCCGGGTACAGATAATTCCGCTGAATCTCAATGATCTGGAAAGGGTCACGGGCAAGAATATGATGGCCCGACCCGAACTGCCTGTGACTCCCGGTATGGAGGTTCTCGGGGTCGTTGTCGGTTGCGGTGAGGGCGCCGAGGAGTGGATGGGACGACGGGTCGTCGCGATGCCGAAGCAAGCCACCGGAGGATACGCTGAATTTGCAATCTGTCCGATTGTCTCCGCATTTGAGATGCCGGAGGATATCGGATTGCCCGATGCGGGTGCCCTCTATTTCCCCTACCACCTTGCCTGGCTTGGGTTGGTGGACCGGGCAGGACTTGCCTCCGGAGAAACCGTATTGATCCACGCCGGAGCCGGAGGGTCGGGCTCTGCCGCAATTCAGTTGGCGAAGAGTCTGGGTGCGACTGTATTTGCGACGGCGGGAAGTGACCTGAAAGTTGAGCTCTGCCGCGAGTTGGGTGCGGATGTCGCAATAAACTATAACACAGAAGATTTTCAGTCGGTCGTTCTCGAGGCCACCGAGATGTCCGGGGTGGATGTGGTTTTTGATAATGTGGGCGAGGCTGTCATGGAGAAATCCATGAATTCCATCGCTTATAACGGGCGTTATCTGATGATGGGTTTTGCTTCGGATAAAAGTCGTGCCGACGAGAAACTGATTGTGCCGCGGCGGCTGGCTACGGGGAATTTCAAGCTATGCGGCGTGCTGATGGCGTATGCGGATGCGGCGACAGGGCCCTTTCTGAAGCAGGCCATGGGATGGAACTTTTGTCCGGAGGCTCTTGGCACTCAAATCATGATCGAGATCGTCGAACTTCTGCGTGCGGGCAAGATCCAGCCAGTCGTTGGCGAAACCGTATCCTTCACTGAAATTCCCGGCGCGCTCTCGCGTTTGCGGGATCGAGAAACTACCGGCCGAACTCTGGTCACCCTCGCCGTCTAGGCGAGCCGCGGGCATGCGCGGCGGGTACATGAGGCCGATAGTCACGGGAGCGATTCGGGGCCGGCTATTCTTTTAGTCGAGCCCGGCGGTCGCGACGTGGTGGGCCCAGAGCGGAATCAGGGTGGCCCAGTAGCCCACCATCCACACCAGTCCGATCCAGCCGCCCCAGGAAGTCGCATCTGTTCGGCGCTGACGTTGGAAGAGAGCTTCTGAAAATCCCTGCCCAAGCGAGATGGGTGGTTGTTCGGGACTGCTGGCCGATGGCTGGAGCGTGTCGAAAGCATCCTTGCGCAGGGAGCGGATATGCAGGACTTGCCACGGCAGGTAGAAGGCTCCAAACAGAAGATTCAACTCCAGTAGCCCCACCGCGGGTTGTGGCAGGCCACCGCTGACCAAGAGCCAGCCGCTTGCGAAGGTATTGGCCACGAAAATCAAAAACCAACCGATCTCCTCGTAATAATAGAAGACGAGTTGTCGAGAGAGGATCGCCCACCAGACAAATATCTGCGAGACGGTCACCTGTGCGACCATGGCCCAGGAAAGCCAGTCGATCCATTCGATCCCCGATAGATTCAGCCGTTGCAGCAAGCTGGCGAACTGAAAAATGAAGGCGATTTCTGCGAAGGTGGCGAGAAATCGCGTGAGAAAGATCGAGGAAAAAAATGAGTCGTGCAGGACAATATTGTCTTTGTAGCGGACGGGGAAAATGCAGCGATAGGCCGAGACGGCAAAGAGAATCTGCGCGGGCAGGAGGAGGGTGGCGTTCGCGCTCCCCGCAGCAAGGATGGTGGTGTCGGCGAGGAGATAGAGATTGATCAGCGCTCCGAGTTTCAATGCGTGAAGCGGTTTGGCGAAATCACGGAGCATCGACGTGTTCTAACTTTTGCCGAGGCTCGCGGAAAGGGAGGGCCACCATGGATCACTCGAGCGCGTCGCCTCGCAGCCCTTCAATCCTCCGCGGCGCTCGGGAAGGGACTCTTTCGTGCAAGGCTGCGTCGAATCTCGGGAGCAATTGGTTGTGGCTTTTCCGGAAGGCTCTGAAGCCCTTTCCAGGAGAGTGCCGCAATATGGCTCGCGACCACTTCGATAGGAGGCTTTCTCACCTCCCGCCACCATTGCCCGACAAAGGTCACCATCCCGATCAGAGCGTGAGCATAGATGGGCGCTGATTTGGGATTGGCCCCGGAGTCTTTGAGTGCTTTCGCGAAAACGGCGGAGGTCTTTTCTGCGAGTTCGCTCAAGACCGAAGCCATCGATCCCTCCTGATTTCCCACCGGAGCGTCATGCGCCAGAACGGCAAATCCGTCCGGGTGATCCCGGACGTAGCTCAGAAAGCCCAGCGTCGAGCGCTCCACGCGCTCGCGAGGTGTTCCCGAGGAGATCGTGGCCGAGATCAGGGAGAGGACACGTTCCATCTCGCGATCGACAATGACCGCATACAGCCCCTCCTTTCCGCCGAAATGTTGGTAGAGGATCGGTTTTGAAATGCCGGCCTTGTCGGCGATTTCCTCAACGGAAGTCGCCTCAAAGCCACGCGCGGCAAAGACTTTTCGGCCAACTTCTACCAATTGAGCGCGCCGATCCGCGGCGGACATTTTTTTTCTTGGGCTCATCCTTGACAATTTAGTACGCTGACGTAAGTTACGCTAGCGTAACGTTACGGTTACGTAACAACGGCAGTCAAACGAAATAGAACGGAGTCCATATGTATTTTTTCAGCTGCATCGCTGTATTCCTGATCGCCTACCTCGCGAATATGACAATGATCTCGGTCTTTTATCACCGTGGTCTGACCCATAATGCCGTCCGGTTTGGGCCTGGAACACGACGGTGGATCGGACGCATGGGAGTCTGGACAACGGGGATCGATCCGAAAGCCTGGGTCTGCATGCACCGACAGCACCATGAATTTTCGGACTCGCCGTCGGATCCGCATAGCCCGACCCACGTTGGTTTTTGGGGCGTCCTGATCGCTCAATTGCACTCCTACGAGAAAGTTCTGAAGGGCCTCCTGCGTCATCGTCCGGAGGTAGAGAGTATCGTCGAGGATCTCGATTTTGACGTGAGTTGGCCGAATCGAACCGGACACTGGTATCTGCCGCACCTTGCGCATATGGCGGTTGCGGTTCTGATCGGATCTTTGACCGGCTATTGGGCCTTGGGCATCAGCTACTGGCTGGGAATGATGAGCCATCCGGTTCAGGGTTGGATTATCAATTCGTTCGGCCACGCGGTCGGCGGGCGGAACTTCGACACCCCCGACAACTCCCGTAACAACCACCTGGCTGCCTGGCTGGTTCTGGGCGAAGGTTTTCAGAACAACCATCATCGGTTTCCTGCCTCGGCCAAATTTTCCTTTCGGCGGGGCGAGGTCGATATGGGCTATTGGATCTGTCGGATTTTGGACAAGTTTGGCATTCTCGAGATTCAGCGTGCTGGTTTGATCCCTTCCGCCAGCGATTTCAACGCAGCGGGAAGCTCCAGAACCAATCCCCGGCCAACGCTCGGCACGGCCGGATCGTGAAGCAACGCCCCTTTCGGGACAGGGGGCTCAGTACCGTAGACGCTTGCGGCCGTGCATGAGTGTGAGCTGATTCCCCGACGCGCTCGACTCGGTATGACCAATCTGGGCAGCTTCAATGCCGAACTCCCGGACGCAGCTGATGACCTTCGAAACCTGAGAGGGGGGACAGTAGACCTCCATCCGATGGCCCATATTGTAGACGCGGTACATTTCCTTCCATCCGGTGCCACTGGCTCGTTGGATCGCGCGGAAAATGGGAGGGATCGGCATCAAGGCGTCTTTGATGTAATGGACGTTGCGACCGAAATGAAGGCATTTGGTCTGTCCTCCGCCCGAGCAATGAACAAGCCCGCGGATGGCACCTGGATAATCTCTCAGAAGTGCCGAGATGACCGGAGCGTAGCTTCGCGTCGGGCTCAGGAGCGCCTCGCCGATGGTCATGGAGGAATCTTGCAGGGGATCCTTGAGCCGGTAGGGCCCGCAATACACCAAATCCTTGTCGATCTGTTTGTCGAAGGTTTCGGGATAGTGTCTCCGGTAATAGGGGCTCAGCAAGTCATGCCGTGCGCTGGTCAGGCCGTTGCTGCCGATGCCGCTGTTCGGCACGGTTTCGTACGCGGCCTGTCCGTCGGAAGCCAGTCCGACGATGGCCAGTCCGGGTTTGATCCGGCCGCCGGTGACCACTTTCTTTTTTTGCAAGATGGCCGTGGCGCAGCTGTCGACGACAACGGTAGGGGTCAGGTCTCCGACATCGGCAGTTTCGCCGCCGCCGCTATGGATGTCGACCCCATGGCCACGCAATATTTTCAGGACCTCTTCGTTTCCGCTGATGAGCTCCGCCAGGACGTCCCCCGGGATTCTTTTGGCATTTCGATTGATGGTGCTCGAAATCAGAATGCGACCGGTCGCGCCTACACACAAAAGATCGTCCAGATTCATGACGATGCTGTCCTGCGCAATTCCGCGAAAGACGGAGGGGTCTCCGGTCTCGCGGTAGTGCAGGTAGGCCAGAATGGATTTCGTTCCACTTCCGTCGGCGTGGATCAGATTGCATAGATCCGGGTCGCCGGTCAGGTAATCTTCCGTGATTTTACAGAAGGATCCGGGGAAGACCCCCTTGTCGATTCCGGCGATGGCGCCATGGACTTCGGATTTTGTCGCGGAAACTCCCCGCGCGGCATACCGCACGCTATCGTCAGCTTTGGGGGCACGTCCCGTGCGGCGAGGTTTTGGGCAAACGGTATAGGCGCTTCGCTGTCCGGCCTGAGCCGCGCCTGTTGCTTCGAGACTTTTATACGCCTTGGCAACGGTGTTTACGGCCACGCCGGCTTTCGCGGCGACGCTCCGCAAGCTGGGGAGTTTTTCCCCAGGCGCCAGCTTGCCCGTTTGGATTGCGAAGCGGATCTGATCGGCGATTTGACGGTGTACAGGGGTTTTGGCGTCGAGATCAATAACGAGATTCATATCTGTATCATACCTGTAATACAGATAGCGAGGTTGGGCAAGGGCGGGGGGATCGCAGGGCATCAAAGGGCAATCCCGGGGCTGGCGCAAGTTGGGGGTTGGTCGTCGTCAGGGCTCTTCGATCTCGATGGCATCGGAGCCAGCCGGAAGGCGGATGCGCATGCCGTCTTCGCCGATCACGACATCGACCGACCCACCGTCGACGCCTCGCAGGAAGAGCCAGGAGCGGAGAAAGCCCGGCACGGCAGGGACCAGGTGCGTGAAGACGACAGCCTGCACTCCCGCAGCTTGCGCGGAGGCGACCGCCTCCTTGGGGCTCGCATGGTAGTCGAGAATATCACTCGATAGTGTCTGCATCCGCGTCAGGCCGGCCTCGCCGAGGGCTGCGGAGAACTGGCCGATGAATTCTTTGAGAAGAACCTCGTGGATGAGCAGGTCCGCTCCTTTCGCGTTGGCCTCGAGGTTGTTCGATTGATCGGTGTCGCCGCTAATCACAACAGACCTGTCCTTGTAGTCGAAGCGATAACCAACAGCAGGCTCGACGGGTTGGTGGTCAACCGCAAATGCGGTGATGGTGAGGTCACCCTCCTCAAGGACTATAGTGCCCGGCCCTCTGGTGTAGGGCACCGTATGCGTAATCCACTCGCCCGCCGCTCGTGGTAAATTTTCTTCGCCATGGTGCTCGATGCGGTATTCGTCATCGACCCGGTAGGCCTGCCGAAACCCGTTCGCGACCTGGTCGACTCCTTGGGGCCCGTAGATATGCAGAGGTCCGGTGCGGCCGGCGATCCAGCTTTGAGTCGCCCACTCGCCCAATTCCCCGATATGGTCCGAATGAAAGTGAGTAAGGAGAATCCCGCCGAGTTCTGCCCGGGGCATCCCGCCGAGTTGGGCGACCTCTTGCGAGCCCGGGCCGACATCGACAACATAGAGCTTGCCGCCGGCGATCACGATTGTACAAGCAGCCGCACTGCTTGCGTCCGGTAGCGGGGAGCCGGTGCCGCAGAGGAAAATATTGATGGCATCGTCTTCCAGTACTTGACTATTGCCCGTGTTGGCTTGCGTGGCGACGGCCGCCGATGCGAATTGCCGCACCAGCGCGTCGCACCCCATCGAGCTGCAGAGCAGGATCGAGAGGATGAATCGTTGCGCGATTGCGCGAGAGAGTTTTGAGTCCATCTGAAATTCCTTTCCGACCGGGAGTGAAAAAAATTCGCCGGAATTATTTTGGTGAGAGCAGCAGTCGAATCGCTTCTTCAAGCGTTCGCTTCGATTCCTCGAGGGAGAGGCCCTGAGCCTCCCGAAGCTCTGACCAGGCGTCATGGCCCAGCATCGTCACAAGGATCTGGATCCGTCGCTTCCGAATCGTTGCTGTCATTGCCTTGAATTCCGACGCGAAGGATTTCTTCAATTCCTGATCCCATATAGCAAGGAGGTCTCGATGGCGCTCCTGCAGGACGGGGGAGAAGGGCATGCTCAGTCGTCCCGAGTTCCATATGGGCCTCGAAGGTTCGAGGAAAGCTACGCAAAGTTCCACGAACCTGCGAACTCGCTTACTTAGCGGCCCTGTCGTGAGCGGCTGTGGCAGAAGCGGCAACATTTTCTCGAGATGAAGTCGCGTTGTTTCGGCCATCAATGCCTCCATATTTTCAAAATGGCGGAACACGGCACGAGCCGAAACCCCGGCACGAGCGGCGACGCTTTTGGCTGAGGGACGCAGCGCCCCTTCGTGGATACAGTCGAGCATGGCTTGGGCGACTGCGGCTCGAGTGCGATCGGAGCGCACTCGCCGACCATCGATGGCTTTTTCTGCTGCTATTGTCATTCTGAATGACACAACCACAAAATGGGGTTAGTGAAAACAATCAACATGGCCCCGAATAATAAACAGGGATCCTCCCGAGCTTGATGGCCATATCGGATCAGCGTATCCGATCGTGGAGGACGACCATTGGCCGTCTGGACGGTAGGTTTCGGTGTGAAATTCGGAGAGGGCAGGAGAGATGAGCAAGGGATTTCGGCGGGTATTCATCGGTATTGCGGTTTTAATGGTTCTTGGAGTGGCCGGTTATCTCAACCGAGCGGCCATTGCCTTGAAGTTCGTCAGTGTGGCCGCCGGAATGCGGCCAATCGGTGCCTTTCAGGAAGTCGCCTGGAGCACGGGATTGGATCCGGCGGGGCGGGTGGCCGAGGATCGGCCACCAAATATCGTTCTGATCCTTGCCGATGATCTCGGTTGGAACGATCTGACGTTTCAGGGTGGCGGTGTCGCCGGCGGGACGGTTCCGACACCCAATATTGATTCGATCGCGACCGACGGCGTAAACTTCGTCAACGGTTACGCTGCCAACGCGACTTGTGCGCCATCTCGAGCGGCCCTGATGTCGGGGCGATATGGCACCCGATTCGGATTCGAGTTCACACCCACTCCTCCCGGCATGATGGAGATGGTCCGTTTGGCAGGGGATGCATCAGGTCTGAGAGATCCGATTGTCTACCCGGGTGCGGAATCCGTTCCCTATGAAGATATGGGAATGCCTCCGTCGGAAATCACGATCGCGGAGCTTTTGCGGGAGCAGCAATATCACACAGCGCATATCGGCAAATGGCATCTTGGCCGCAACGGAGGGATGGGGGCGCACGATCAGGGTTTTGAGGAAAGCCTTTTGATGTCGAGCGGGCTTTACCTGCCTGAAGACCATCCCGAGGTGGTGAACTCCAAGCAGAATTTCGACCCGATCGATAAATTTCTCTGGGCGGCAATGAGGTACGCGGCCTCGTTCAACGGGGGCAGCGACTTCGCGCCGGACCGCTACCTGACTGATTATTACACCGAAGAGGCGGTCAAGGTGATTGAGGCAAACAAGGATCGTCCCTTCTTTCTCTATCTGGCACATTGGGCACCTCATACTCCTCTGCAGGCGACTCGCGAGGACTACGAGGCCTTGTCGCATATCGAGAACCATCGCCTTCGAGTGTATGCCGCGATGATCCGCAGTCTGGATCGGGGGGTGGGTCAGGTTCTCGAAGCATTGCGGGACAATGGCCTCGAGGACAACACAATTGTCATGTTTACGTCAGACAATGGGGGCGCGCATTATATCGGGATCCCCGAGGTCAATCAGCCCTTCCGGGGGTGGAAGATCTCACTGTTTGAAGGGGGGATTCACGTGCCGTTTTTCATCAAATGGCCGGGGCATCTTACGCCCGGAACGGTCGTGGAGGCACCGGTGCACCATTTCGATCTCTACAGCACCGCTGCGGCTGCCGCAGGTGCTCCTTTGCCAAGCGACCGGGTTGTTGATGGCGTGGATCTGGTCCCGTTTGCGACCGGCGAGAGGACCGGTGCGCCACATGAGTCCCTGTTCTGGCGCAGCGGGACTTCACAGACGGCGATCGTGAATGGCTGGAAGCTCAACGTCAGCGATCCCCCCGGAAGAGACTGGCTCTTCGATCTCTCGGTCGACCCGAATGAGCGCGACGACCTGTCGGCGACGAATCCCGAGAAATTGGCGCAATTAAAGGCGGCGCTGGCGGTTCATAATGCCAGCCAGATCGAGCCTGCGTGGCCGAGTCGGGCTTCGATGCCTATCAATATCGACAAGGACCTCACCCAGCCCGACGCGCCCGACGACGAATTTATCTATTGGTCGAATTAGTGCATCCGGCGGTCGTCTGCTGCGGGGTTCTGTCTGAAGGCCGGGGGGCCGAGAGTCAGTGGTCGGTGTATCCGAGAGCCCGCAACTTTGCGGCAGTCTCGGGGTCAACCGATTGCGTCTTCTGCGTGGCCGCCTGGGGCTTCATTTCTCGACTCCGCAAGCCCTTGTAGCGCTGCGCGAGGAGGCGGCCTTTTGCCTGAAGGTCCGGGCTTTTCAGATTTCGTTGCTCGGTGGCATCTACCCGCAAGTCGAAGATCTGCTGCGTCTCGGTTTGGGTTTGGGGTGTGATGAAGCGATGGGTATTGGTTCGGGCAACGATGCTTTGATGGCCGGGGCGTCGACTTTCGGCAAAGACGGCCTGGCGCGAGAGGCCTGGTTTCCCTTGCATCAGTCCCACCAACGAGACCCCGTGGAACGGGGGCGAGGGAGCAGCATTGACCGATGTATCAAACACCGCCCCGCCCTGAGTCGAGTCCAGGAGATCGAGGACTGTTGGCAGCACATCGACGAGTGAAACTACGCTGCGAACTTTTCGTCCCGGCTCGATCTTGCCGGGCGCTCGGATCAGCAGCGGGATTCGCATCACGGACTCAAAAGGTGTCTGGGAATGTCCGATGTGTCCATGGTCGCCGAACTCCTCGCCATGGTCCGAGGTGATGATGATGAGGGTGTTTTCCTCCAGTCCGAGACTCTTCAGCTTTTCGAGCAACTCACCAACGACTGCATCGGTGTAGAGGACCTCTCCGGCGTAGGCGTTCTTTTGGGCGATGGCCCGGCGGGCGTAACTTCCCTTCTTCGTGCCTTCGAAATTGCCCTTGAAAATATCGTACTCGGGAGGCGGCGCGTAGGGGCCATGGACCTGATAGGTGTGGAGGAAGAGGAAGAAACGTTCGTCGGTGTGTTTCTCCAGCCAATCGATCCCTGACTGGAAGGTCTTTTCGATCTGCCCCTGAGCCACGGACATGCCGAGATCGCGTACCTCTCGGTAAAAATCGAAGCCTCGCGAGAAACCCGACGAAGCCGCCAGCATTGCATTCTCGGTCACCGCGGCAGTGGCAAATCCCCGACCGGCAAGGATCTCCGCCATCATCGGGATATCGTCGGCGACCGAAACGCCTGGATGATTGGTGTTGTGGGTGATCGGATACAGCCCCGTCATCATGCTCATATGCGAGGCCGTCGTGGACGGGTATGTCGTCATCGCCTGTGCGAATTGTGCACCCTGCGCGCCGAACGCATCGAGGTTGGGTGTTAGTGCACGTCCGTTTACACTCGCGCCCAGTTGATCACCGCGCAGGGTGTCGAGCGAAATCAAAATGATATTCTTCGGCTGTGTTCGGGTCTGAGTGCGGTAGGTCAACATCGGGGCCCCAATCAGGGGCGCACTAAATCCTTCGGGCGCCGGGGGCCACGGCTGGGATTCGAAGATCAGCGATGTCGGCTGCCCGGCGTATGCTCGAAGCGAAACAAATTGCGGATGCCAGACCGCAGGTTGCGTAGCCTTGATAAGCTTTTCAAACAGGAGCGTGCGAGGGCTTCCTGCGACATGAGCGAAGACACGCACGCGAGCGGAGCGGGCTCCTGCGGCTAAAGCTTCGGGCAGGATCGCGAGATCGAAATTCAGAACCGTCGACTCGAGTGGCCAGAGAGGAAGTGTTCGCCAGCGAGACAGGGAAGAGGATAGCGGCCGCACCGTGAGGATGGCTTGATGGCTTTTTGCGCGGATGACCCCGGATTGGATCGGCTGCGTGATGACCTCTGTTTCGGGACCGATTGCGAACGGTGGGATGGAACCCCAGTTCTGGCTCTCGGCCAATTTGATCTGTGTTTCAATCAGGCCGTAGTCCGTGCTCAAGTTCCGGGGCCGTTTGGCCTGAATGCGCAGTGTCCCGGGGATGGCGCTTTTCATGAGTCCTGAGAAGAAACGCTGCGACTCGGCGCATCCGAGTGCGGGTCGCCGAACCTGGTCGACTTCGCATATGGCGGGAGGCGGTCCTTTCGCGAGCACCCCGGAGCTCCACAACCGTGCCTGAACGGCGGTCTCTTCTTCGATTGTCTTCGTCGGCAGATTCAGCGGAAGCCGGTCGCAGCCGATAGCGCCGACCACGACAACTGTCACGAGAACGATCGCTGTGAGGGCTCCTTGCCCGAACCTGTCCCCATGCGAGATTCTCGCGTCGGATGCAGGTTTATTTTGGAGCAATGCAGGCATTTCCGTCCTTCAACGCTCAAGGATAGCGGCGCTGTTGTCAATCTGTGGCGGCCGAATACGAACGGAGCTTGTTTCTTCTCTCGCATTCATTTCGAATGCGGTCAGTTTTTGAAGGTCTTTTTGCAAAGTGCAGCCCGCTTCCCGCTGCGGGATCGTCGCCTCGCTAAGGGACTTCGTGGCCGAGCGCGGCGGTATAGATTTCGAACCAGGTCTGGCGGTCCATCGCGATCTCGAAAGCCTCGCTGAATTTGGCAATCCGCTCGAGCTTGTTGGTGCCCATTACCGGAACGATATGCGCTGGATGAGCGAGCAACCATGCGATCGCTGCGCCCGAGGCGTCGTGCCCGGTTCGTTCCCCAATCTCCTTGAGCTTGTGGTGGAGGGGTTGATTTTCCGCATCGAAGAGCTTGCCACCGCCCAACGGGGACCATGCCATCGCCGGGATATCGTGCTCCTGCAGGCAGGCGAGATCGCCATTGGTGAATGCCTCGTGGCAAAGAACGCTCAACTCGATCTGGTCGGTAACCAGCGGCTGTTCCATGGCAGATTGCAGCAAGCTGAGGTCGTGTGGTCGAAAGTTCGACGCCCCGATGCTGCGGACCTTGCCCGATTCGACCAGCGCGTCGAGGGCGGCCCCGGTGTCGCGATGGTCCATGAATGGATCGGGGCGATGAATCAGCAGGGTGTCGATGTATTCGATGCCCATCAGTCGCAGGGAGTGCTCGACCGAGGCCTGAAGATGCTCGCTACTGGTGTCGTAGTATTTGCCGCGCGCATCCGCGTAGCGACCCATTGGCGCCACAATATCGCATTTGGTCACGATCTCGATCTGATCGCGCAGGTCCGTGCCCGCCAGTGCGGCACCCAGCAGTTCTTCGGCGGCATAGCCCCCATAGATGTCGGCCTGATCGATGGTCGTGATGCCTTGATCGAGACAGGCTTGAATCTTGTTGCGGATATGGCCCGGGCTGGTGTCGCTATCGTCGCCGACTCGCCACATGCCATAGACGATCCGGGAGAAACTCAGGGTCTCGGTGATATTGATGCGTTCCATGAATCTTCTGTAGGCAACTGTGTCCATGCTTGCCACATGGTAGTTCCGCATTCAGGGTCGACGGGAGGAAGTAGATGAAGGCGATCGAGGTACGCGAGGGAGCACTTTTCTGGTCAGATCATGCAGTCCCGCAGGTGGGGCCGAGCGAGGTATTGATCCATGTGCATGCAACGGCGGTCAATCGCGCCGATCTGATGCAGCGCATGGGTTTTTACCCACCCCCGGCGGGGGCGAGCCCGATTCTGGGGCTGGAATGTGCGGGCGAGGTGGTTTCGTTGGGATCTGGCGTTTCGGATTTCGCGGTCGGTGATCGCGTCTGCGCGCTTCTTTCCGGGGGAGGCTACGCCGAGCAGGTGGCGGTTCCCGCGGGGCAGGTTCTGCGAATCCCGCCGGAAATGAGCTTCGAGATGGCGGCCGCGATCCCCGAGGTCTTTGCGACGGCGTACCTGAATCTCTATCGCGAGGCGGCCCTGCGGCCCGGTGAACGCGTGCTGGTGCATGCAGGCGCCAGCGGCGTTGGGACCGCTTCTATCCAGCTATGTCGCGCTTTGGGGAATCCATGTTTCGTGACAGTCGGCAGCCCCGAGAAGGTGGAGCGCTGCCAGGCGCTGGGCGCAGAGGGTGGATGGGATCGACACGAAGGAAGTTTTCTTCCCGCCGTATCGGCATGGGCTGACCCTGACGGTGTAGATGTGATCCTTGACCCGGTTGGCGGTGCCTATCTGGAGGACAATCTGATGTGCCTCTCGCTGGAGGGAAGGCTGGTTCTGATTGGTTTGATGGGTGGCGGCGACGCGAAACTGTCGTTGGCGCAGTTGATGATGAAGCGTCTGCGCGTGATCGGCTCCACGCTGCGCGCCCAGCCGGTGGAAGCAAAAACGGTGTTAATGCAGGAGATGGGACAACGGCTTTGGCCTTTATTTGCCACCAATGAAATTCGTCCGATTGTCGAAGCCGTTTTGCCGATCACGGAAGCCTCGCAGGCGCATGCGCTGGTAGAGGCAAACCAGACCTTCGGTAAAGTCGTCCTCCGCGTGAATTGAGAGCGGGGTCGACAGGTGCTCTCGGGAAGAGGTGCGGCCTGTTTCGATACGCTGCCCGCGGAGATCACACTGTCTTCGGCGAGGGATGCGCCAAAACCCTCAGGGTATGCTTGCCGGCGGTGTCCCAGCCGGACGTCGCTGCGCGAATGGTAAATCCGGCAGCGCTCAGTTGTTGCCGCAGATCTTGCTCGACGACGCAGAAACGTGCGCTGGGGTGGGCATGCCTTTCCAGATTCTGTCGGGTGGGATGGATCAGGACCAGGAGTCCGTCAGGTTGAAGGATGGAGCGGAGTTCCTGCCAGCTGGTATCCGGCGGGAGATACCAACTGCAGAAGATGACGACGAAGGGGCCTGCAGGCAAAGGATCGCGGTCAAGGTCCACGACCTGCGTGGTCAGGGCGAGGCTCGCGGCGGTAGCGGCGGTTTGGGCCAGCGCGAGGCCCGTCGGGGCGACGTCGACGAGCGTGACGTCGAGGCCGTGACGCGCGAGTCGAAGCGCGTGTCGTCCGCTTCCTCCCGCGAGATCGAGCGCCCGTCCTGTTGAGGGAAGCTGGTCCAGAATTTCCTCGAGAGAGGGATCGGGGGCGCCGATCTCGTCGGTTGTGCGTTTCTGGTAGCGGCTTTCCCACTTTTCCCGGTCGGCATCACTCATCTTCACCTTGTAGCGACTGTGTCGGAGAGATGCTGCCCGAGGCTTTGTCGCGTTGCGATCCTGTCACTTGCTTGCCAACCATAGTCCCTGGTTTCTCAGAGACATCGGAGGAGGAAACACTTTGCGAGCGTTACGAGTGCATCAGACCGGAGACCCCGCCACTGTCCTGCAGTTGAAATCCGAAGTTGCCATTCCCGAGCCCGGCCGCGGGCAAGTACGGATTCGTGTGGACGCGGCCGCACTGAACTTCGCCGATGATCTGATCTGCCGGGGGAAATATCAGGAGAAACCCTCGCTGCCATTCACGCCGGGGCTCGAGGTCAGCGGAGAGGTGGTCGCGGTTGGGCCCGAGGTGACGATATCTCCCGGCACTCGAGTGATGGCGTTTGCGGCCTTGCCCCACGGCGGACTCGCCGAAGAAGCGCTCGCCAACGAGGTCATGACCTTTCCCGTGCCGGAAGGCTTCCCGGCGGACCAGGCGGCTGCGATGTTGGTCACCTACCAGACTTCCTACGTCGCGCTGCACCGTCGCGCGCAATTGCGCGCCGGCGAAGTGTTGCTGGTGCATGCAGGGGCAGGGGGGGTTGGTTCCTCGGCGATTCAATTGGGCAAGGCTGCGGGCGCGCGCGTGGTTGCGACCGCTGGCGGTGCCGAGAAGGTGTCGATCTGCCGGGACCTGGGCGCGGACAAGGTCATCGACTATCGCAACGAGGATTTTGTGGCCGAAGTGAACGGATGGACCGATGGGCGCGGGGCCGACGTGATCTATGACCCGGTGGGCGGGGATACCTTCGACCGCTCCCGAAAATGCATTGCCTGGGAGGGCCGCATTCTGGTGATCGGTTTTGCCAGCGGCCGCATTCCGGAGGCTCCGGCCAATCATGCCCTCGTCAAGAATTACTCGATCATGGGGGTTCATTACGCGCGCTACAGCCTGATGAACCCGGACTACTTGCGCGAGGTCCATGCCCATTTGATGGAATTGCATGCTCAGGGCAAGGTTCCGCCGTTGCTGCGCCAGGAGGTGTCGCTCGAGGATGTTCCCGCTGCGCTGGGAAGTCTGGTTTCCGGGGGAACTGTCGGGAAGGTTGTCGTGCGTCCCTGACCGGCGGTGAGCGGCGCTGACAGGTCCTTTCGGAGGGTTCAGTCCAGATCCTCAGGAACGGCTTCTCGGGCGGCTCGCATGCCGCGCACCAGCAGGCTCTGGTCGTTGGCGATATTGACGAACCGAAATCCGGACCGAACTCTTTGGGTCGCATCCTCGGGGCTGCGAGCATAGATGCCGGCCGGCTTGCCGGCGGCCTGTGCGGCTTGCAGGATCCTGGCGATAGTTTCGACCAGGACCGGGGCCTCGGGGTCGCCGTGCACGCCCAGAGCAGCCGAGAGGTCGGCCGGTCCTACAAATACGCCATCGAGTCCGTTGACGGTCAGAATTTCCTCGATGTTCTCGATTGCCTCGGTGGTTTCGATCTGGACCAGAACCAGAGTCTCCCGGTTTGCCTGCGCGAGATATTCCTCGAATTCCAGGCCGTACCCATGGGCCCTCTGGGAGGCGATGCCGCGTTGGCCATCCGGCGGATACCGGCACGCCGAGACGACTTCGCGGACTTCGCGAGCGCTGCGGATCTGGGGCACCAGGACGCCTTCAAACCCCATGTCGAGGACGCGCTTGAACAGGCTGGTATCTGTGGCGCCGGGAACGCGGATCAAGCGGGTGCAGGTCTCGTGTTGCGCGTGCGGGATAAGCGCGATGGCGCCTTCTGTATCGAGAATTCCGTGTTCGGCGTCCATCAGGATCCAGTCAAAACCCAGCGGACCCGCGACGCTGGCGGTCACCTCGCTGCCCAGAACCGCCCAGATGCCGAGTGCGGCCTGACCGGAGTCGAGCTTCTGTTTCAGGTGGTTTTTTCGCATGAATTGACGCCTTGGGTGCTCATCTTCCGCATAGCCTGCATCATATGCCATCTGCCCCGAGAATCGAGCCTTGACAGGGGGACGATCTGTTTGTACCAAACGAAAACGAATATCAATATCATTATCAAAACCGATCCAGGCGGAGGGGGGCTCCGTATTGCGATTGAAATTTGAATCATGGAGATCGTAGATGAAGCTCAAGATAGGCAGCAAAAATAGACTTGCCCCGCGAAACCTCGCGCTGGTGCTGGTCGCGGCTTTGGGGCTCGCCGCCTGCGGCGGAGACTCGAAATCGCCTAATCCGGAGGTCCCGGTGGAGCCGGATGTTCCCGTCGAGCCCGACGTTCCCGTCGAGCCGGATGTTCCCGTCGAGGTCCCGGAAACCTACAGCTTTGACAGCCGTTTCGAGGATGGCGAAAGTTCGGTTTCCTACAGCGGGCAAACCTTTCGTCAGGTTTTGATCAAGGAATTGGTAGCCTACATCTCCGGTCTTACCGAAGAGATTGACTCCGGCAACTTTGTCCCGGATTCCGGAGATGTCGTTGCCGAGCTGAACTACTTCTTCGAGTTTGATGGCGACACCTCCGGCGACGACCCGCTCACGATCTCGACGACCCCGGATCTGCTTCAGGCGACCTTTAACGACATCTCCAGCGGCAAGGATCTCGTTTCGAAAATCGCCGGCCGGGACTCGAAAGGGCAGCATAAGGATTGGTCGACCGAGTTTGCTGGTTGGTCCGGCGCGGGTGGCGATTCGCCCGAGAACTTCGTGCGAGCGCTCTTCGCCGAGTTGGATGCACTGGCGGTCGCCCGCGCTAACGGAGAAATCCCTCTTGGCCCGACGGGTGCTCCGATCGCCAACGTCTATGTCACGGCCGAAGGTCAGGATCTGAAGCAATTGATCGAGAAGTTCCTGCTGATGGCAGTCAACTACTCTCAGGGAACCGATGATTACCTCGATAACGACCTCGAGGATCACGGGATCAACAGTCAAAATACCGAGCCCGGGAAAGAGGGTGCGGTCTACACCTCGCTCGAGCACATCTGGGACGAGGGTTTCGGCTATTTTGGAGCCGCACGTGACTATGCCGACTATACGGACGACGAAGCCGCAGGCAAGGGCGGACGCGACGGCTGGGATACCGGACGCCACGACACCGATGGAGACGGTTACATCAACCTGAAGTCGGAGTACAACTTCCACGCTGCGGTCAATGCCGCCAAGCGCGATCGGGGCAGCTCGGATGAGGACCCGACCGACTTCAGCCAGCAGGCGATCGATGGGTTCCTGCTCGGCCGTGCCATCATCGATGCTGCCGACGGGGATCTTTCGCAAGACGATATGGAAGCCCTGATAGCAGCCCGAGATCAGGCGGTTCGTGCTTGGGACGACGCAATTGCCGCCACGGCCGCCCATTACATCAATGATGTTCTGGGTGACATGGGTAATTGGGGAACCGAGGACTACAGTTTCGGTGATCATGCCAAGCACTGGTCCGAGATGAAGGCTTTTGCGATCGGCTTGCAGTTCAACCCGCGAGGGCAGCTGAGCGACGAGGAATTCGTCGCGGTCATGGACCTGATGGGCGACGCTCCGGTCCTGCCGGGTGAACCCTTAGCGGGAGCCTATCTTGAGGGACTTGTCGAGGCGCGCGAAATTCTCGGTGCGGCTCATGGTTTCGCGGAGTCCAATGTCGAGAACTGGTAAGTCCGCTATTTGCGGACGGAATGCTCGCGGAGACAATCCCCTTGAGCCGCGCCCGTGCGTGGTTGGGCTCTGCGAGTAGACGATGACAAATTTTTGCTTGAGGAAAACCGCAGTCGAGGGGCTGCGGTTATTCCTTTCGGGCCTTTTCTCTCTTCTGTTTCGGGATACGATGGAGAGTGCATCTCTCGGAAATCGCTTGTGGTGGGTCGCTCATGAGCGGGCGAGAGGTGTTGCAGGGCCGCCAACGTGAAGGTCAGTGAAATAGGTAATTTCAAGAGCTGCTGGAGTGCAGCAAGGAGTTCGATCTCAATGTGGTTTCCCACGATAATTTCGCACACATTTGTCGCCTGTTTGGTGGTCAGCGGCTTGCTGTTTCCGGGCTTGGCATCGGCTCAGGACGCGGATACCGGCAATCTTGGAATTCCGGCCCCTGATTCGGTCCAAAGTGGGATCGGGATTGTCTCGGGATGGAAATGCTCGTCGAACGGGCTTACGGCTCGATTTGATGGCGGCGACCAATTGCCGATCGCCTACGGAACGCCGCGTGGCGACACCTTGGGTTTGTGCGCAGACCCCGAGCAGCAAAATACAGCCTTCGCCTTGCAATGGAACTACTCGAATCTGGAGGACGGCGAGCATGTGCTGGAGATTCTGGAGGGAAAGAAAGTTTGGCGTTCGGTCAATTTCTCTGTCCAAAGGCTGGAGGGCCAGAGATTCCTTCGCGGAGTCGAGCGATGTTTGGGGCTTGAGGGCTTTCCCGGTCCGGATGAGATGCAGCATGTGGAGTGGCAGCAATCCAGTCAGTCTTTTGTTCTGGTGAGCGGTTGCGATATGGCGAGCGCCAGCAATGCAGCCGGCAGTTTGGCAAGCGTGCGTCAGGTGGACTCCATCCCGGGATCATTGGAGAATCCGGGCCCTGGCGCAAAGATGAGCGGCATCGGGATTGTGTCTGGCTGGCGATGTGAAGGCAGCCGGATCACGGCGCAATTTGACGATCGGGATCCGATCGAGGTGGCATACGGAACGCCACGCGGGGATACCCGGGGACAGTGCGCGGATCCCGACCGCGTGAAGAACGCTTATGTATTGCAGTGGAACTTTGCGCTTCTGGGCGACGGGGAGCATACGCTGAGGCTGTTTGATGACGGGATGGAGTTCGCCTCGACGACCTTCAGCGTTCAGACGCTGGGGGCTCCGTTTGTGCGGGGGCTCGAGGGGGAATATCTGATCGAGAGCTTCCCCGAGGAAACCAGCAATACGGTGATCGAATGGCAACAAGGCAAGCAGGGCTTCGGGGTCATTCTCTCCGAGCCCGTTTCCCCGCCCCAGCCGACGCCGACCCCGGGACCCACCGGACCTTTCGATCGTAACGTCCTTCTGGGCCAATTCGCAGACGCCATGGTTCTGCCCGCTGTCCGAGATTTTGCGAGCCGTGCTCAGGGCCTGGCGAACGCAACTCGCACCTGGGCGGGGAGTTTGAGCGCGTCGAGTCGCCAGGCTGCTCAGGCTGCCTGGACGGACGCGATGGAAAGTTTTCAGTTCCTCGAGCCGATGCAGTTCGGGCCTGCAGGTTCTGTCACTGCGTTTGCTGGCGGTCTGGGCATTCGAGACGAGATCTACTCTTGGCCGACCGTCAACTATTGCGCAGTCGATCAGGTGACCGTGGACGGTGATTTCGACGCCGGAGATTTCTTCCAATCCAGTCTCGTAAACGTTTACGGTCTGGATGCATTGGAGCTTCTGCTCTTCCGCACGGAAGCAGAAAATGCGTGCTCTTCGCGCATTGATATCAATCGCAACGGAACGTGGGATGATCTGGTGGGGGCCGGACAGCTGGTGCGGCGACAGGCCGACTACGCTGTTGTGCTAGCCGACGGAATTTTGTCTCAGGCTCAACGGCTGCAGGACGCCTGGGAGCCGTCAGGCGGAAACTTCGCTGCCGATCTTCGCAACGCCGGCCAGGGAAGTTCCGTTTACGGTTCTGCAAAGGAGGCGATCGACGAAGTTTTTGCAGCATTCTTTCTCGTGGATACGAAGATCAAGGATCTGAAGCTCGCAATTCCTGCGGGGATCAGTCCTGATTGCCCCTCCGAGGTTTGCCCCGAAGATGTCGAGCTGCCGTATTCCTTGCGCTCGAAAGTTGCTCTTGTTGCCAACCTGAACGGCCTGTCGGCCGTGTTCTCGGGTACGGGCGCCAACAATGGGGGATTTGTCTGGTACCTTCAGGATGTGGGTGCCAGTGCGTTGGCGATTCGCATGTCGACCCAGTTGGACAAGGCCCAGGAGGCTTTGGCGGCGATTGAAGGCAGCCTGTCTTCGGCCTTGATGGAGGATCCGGCAACTGTGATTCTGGGCTACACGGAGATTCAGTTGTTTACGACAGATATGAAGAGCGAATTCGTATCCGTCCTCAATCTTGCGGTCCCGCAGGAGGGGGCCGGAGACAACGACTGACAATTCGATGGGTGGTTACGAACAGGGAACTCCGGCGGGTCAGCCTCCTGCCGGGAGCATTCTTAGTCGCCCGGTGGATGCGGCAAGCCTCGCCGCGTTCAGAATCGGATTCGGCATTCTCCTTGCCGCAGGAGCGCTGCGTTTCATGGCCGAAGGCTGGGTCGACGTGCTTTTTGTCGAACCTACTTTTTTCTTCAGGTACTACGGCTTCGAATGGGTTCCGGTCCCTGGTCCGGTGCTGTGCCACGTTCTCTATGGGGCCTTGTGTTTTCTGGGGATCGCTTTCGCCGCGGGTATCTACTTCCGTTACGTCGCCTTGCTCTTGTTCGTCGGGTTCTCCTGGGTCGAGCTTGTCGATGTCAGCAACTATTTGAACCATTATTATCTGGTCTCGCTGCTGCTGCTCCTTTCGATTTTTCTTCCGATCGGATCGACATGGTCGTTGGATGCCCGGTTCCGTCAGGGACTCTCCCGAGGGACTGTGCCCGCCTGGGTTCTCTACCTGTTCCGTTTTCAAGTGGCGGTCGTCTATTTCTTTGCGGGGCTCGCGAAGCTCGGCGCTGATTGGTTGCTTTACGCACAACCCTTGGGGATCTGGCTGGCGGCGCGAGATGAAATGCCGGTGATTGGCGGGTTGTTTGGCTTGCCTTGGGTGCCGTATCTGGCCAGTTGGGCGGGTTTCGCGTTCGATACAAGCATTGTCCCGCTTTTGCTGTGGCAGAGGACTCGGGCGATCGCTTTTCTAACGGTGGTGGCCTTTCATTTCGGGACGCACCTTCTCTTCGATATTGGTTTGTTCCCCTTTCTCATGCCCCTGCTGGCGACTCTGTTTTTTTCTCCCGATTGGCCGCGGCGCGTTTTGGCTCGCTTCGGAAAGAGAGGTTCTGGAGCTCCTGTTCCGAGCCGGCCTTACGAGGTGCCGTCGCTTGCCAGGCGGCGCATGGTAGCGGCGGCCGTTGGCGCCTACGTTGCATTGCAGCTGATCTTGCCGCTACGCTCATTTGTCTATGGCGGGGACGTGCTCTGGCACGAGCAGGGAATGCGTTGGTCGTGGAGAGTCATGGTGCGAGAAAAGAATGGATCCATCGTTTACCGCGTCCGGAATCCGGAAACCGGCCGCGAATGGCAGGTCGGCCCGATGCGTTATTTGACTTGGCGGCAAGCCAACGAGATGACCGGCCAACCAGATTTGATACTCAAGCTCGCTCATCATATCGCTGAAGACTTCCGGGAGGGGGGCCCGGTCGAAGTCCGGGTCGATGCGCTCGTTTCTCTCAACGGCCGGCCGGCAGCTCGGCTCATTGATCCGAACACGGATCTTGCACGGGTTTCCGACGGGATGGCGCCGGCCTCCTGGATCCTGCCTCGCGGGGCCACTCCGCCATTTTCGATCGCTGGTTCCTAATGCTTCTCAGGCCGTTTGAAATGAATGAATTCCACTATCGTCTCGTTGCGCTGATTCTGATCGTGTTGGCCCTCATGTCCGGTACGGCGCAGGCCGACCCTTCGGTTGCTGCCGATCCCGTATTTTCGGATACGGCCGAGACCGCAACACAAGCAGCGCCGCCGTCGGCCTCTTCTGCGGCAGCGCCGGTTGATACAAGCTCTGCAGTGACAGAACCTCCTGAGGTGCGGCAGTCGCCGCGACGAATCGAAGAGGTCCGTATTGTCGGCAAGAAGATGGATGCCGCAAGGATCGCCGGGTCAGCAACCGTCATCGAGCAGGAAGCGCTTGAGCGCTTCGAATACGACGATGCGCATAGCATCTTCCGCATGGTTCCCGGTGTCTATCTGCGCGAGGAAGACGGATATGGCCTGCGTCCGAACATCGGTATCCGGGGAGTAAACGCCGAGAGAAGCTCGAAGATCACCTTGATGGAAGACGCTGTGCTCTTTGGCCCGGCACCTTATTCTGCCCCCGCAGCGTACTACTTTCCGATGATGACCCGGATGGTCGCCGTGGAAGTTTTCAAGGGGCCGGCAGCGGTTCGGTTCGGGCCGCAAACCATCGGAGGGGCCGTCAATTTCGTGAGTCGCCCTATCCCGATCGAGCCGACGATAGCCCTCGACGGCGGGGCCGGAAGCTATGGCTACGGAAAGTTCCATGGGTGGGCTGGCGGAACTTGGGAAAATTTGGGCTTGCTGGTTGAAGGCGTCCATCTCGAGAGCAGCGGTTTCAAGGAACTCGATGGTGGGGGCAATACGGGCTTTGACCGAAACGAGGTCACGATCAAGGGGGAGGCCGGCTTCGAGCTCGGCACGGATCTTTTCTTGATGAATTCGATCAAGCTGGGCTATTCGGACGAGGGATCCAACGAGACCTATCTGGGGATTTCGGATGCGGACTTTGCCGAGAACCCCTACCGCCGCTATGCGGCCAGCCGGCTCGCTCGGATGGAGTGGCATCGCCAGCAATATCAATTCTCCCAAGTTCTGAGCTGGAAAGACCGGCTGGATCTTCGCTTGACGGGCTATCGACATGACTTCAAACGCAAATGGCGCAAGCTCAACAGTTTTGCCAGAGGAGCGCCTTCGCTGCGGGATATCTTCGCGAATCCGACGGGAATCAACGCGGTTTTTTTGGCGGTATTGAAGGGCGATCAGGATACGAGCAATCGGTTGGAAAGACTCCTGATCGGAACGAATGATCGGGAATTTGTTTCTCAGGGCATCCAGTTGGAAGGGGATCTGGATTTCGAGACCGGACCACTCGTGCACACGCTCAACGGCGGCGTGCGACTGCATTATGACCAGATTCGCCGAGATCATACCGAAGAGCCGTATGAAATGTTTGACGGACAGCCCGAACCTCTCGGCGGGCCGCCGATCCAGATCGTGGATAGCGTCGGCAAGGCGAGGGCATGGGCGCTCTACCTCGAAGACGAGATGGAGTGGCAGAGCTTGCTCGTCACGGCCGGCGTTCGCGTGGAACTCATCGAGACCTGGTTCAAGGAAACAGCGGGGGAGGGGCCTGCTGCCTTGAGGAATAATCAGCAAGTCGTGATTCCCGGAATTGGTGCTGTCTACTTCCTGACAGACTATTGGAGCGTTCTGGCAGGGGTGCACAGGGGTTTCAGTCCCGTGGCGCCCGGGCAGTCGCAGACGGCAAAGCCGGAGGAGAGCGTCAACTACGAATTTGGCGCTCGTTTTGTCGCCGAGCAGGCGAATGCGCAGGTGGTCGGGTTTTGGAATGATTACGGCAATTTGCTGGCGAGTTGCCGACAGGTGACGGGCTGCGATCCCAGCGAAGTCGATGATCAGTTCAACGGGGGAGATGTCGATGTGTTCGGCGTGGAGGTAGACCTCGCATACGACTTTGAAACGCCATGGAGTTTCGAGGTACCGGTTTCTCTCGTTTACACATACACGCACTCCGATTTTCAATCGACGTTCTCTTCCGCAAGCCAGATCTTCGGAGATGTGGAAGCTGGCGATGAGCTTCCCTACGTCCCTCCTCATTTGATCACAGCCAACGTCGGTTTGTTGTCCGACAACTGGGATTTCACCGTTTCCTTGCGGTACGTTGATCGGATGCGGGATGTGGCTGGGCAGGGGCCGATTCCGGCAAATGAGAGGATCGATTCCGCGTTTATTACAGACCTTGCCATCGGTTGGTCCCCGGTGGAGTGGGCGCGGTTCTATGTGACGGCGGCCAATATCTTTGGCGAAGAGTACATGGTTTCGCGGCGTCCCTATGGCGCTCGTCCGGGTCTGCCACGAGCGATCCAGGGCGGTATCAAGATCTTTCTGGGGGGATGAGCCGGTTTTTGTTGGGGGTCGAACGCGGCTGCCCGCAACCGTCAGATGCAGGCTCTTAGTAAAGGTTTTTCTTCGGCGGCATATTCGCCGGGGAGGGGGGGCACATTATCCGACCACAGCCCGGAGCGGATAAATGCTTTCGGGCAGTGCATGAAGGTTTCGGCAACTTCGATCTCCAGTCGGTCCCCGGTGCTTCGGGCCCTGCGCGACTCTGGCGCGGTTCAGATTATGCCCGCTTTATTCAGGATTTTGGTGATTTTTCCAGATCCTGATCGGTACAGCTCGGGCTGGCATTGATGGGATTGCAGCGCGCGATGGCCCCCCCGGGGAGGCTGACGCGGTAGTCTGTCCCGAGTTCGGGATTCGCCACCGGGTAGTCGGTGCTGACGAACTGCGCGCCGCTGTTGATCGCCGCATCACGTTGGGTGGTGTCTCCGGTGCGGGCCTGCAGGGTGTCGGCATCTGCGCGGGTCCGAATCATCAGATTACGCCCCACATATTCCTGAATTCGGTCGAAGGATCCGACAGGATCATTCAGTTTCACGAATGCCGCGGCCTCTTCGGGGGGAGAGGCACTGACAAAGAGAACCCGTCCCCGAAGCGAGGGATGGCCCTCCTGATAGATGTCTTTCAACGGAGCCCCGTTGTCGAGAGCAAACCAGACCTTGCCGCGGCTCTCGGCCAGCGTCGGCCAGCCCCGTTCTTCCACCGCCTCCCAAAGGGTTTCGGAGGAACCACGCACGTCATCGGGCAGGAGGAGTTGATCGCGCGGAAACACCTCCAGAATTTCCTGATCGACCGCATCGAGTTGTGCGGCATCAAAGCGGATCGGAACGACCGTCTCGAACGGCGCTTCGATGGGTTCATCCTTTGCTTCCACCAGAACCAGGATCGGATAGTGCTCGGGGTTCTGGCTCGACCAGGTCCGGACCTGCTGCAGGCAGGCCTTGAAGGTGAAGCATGTCGACTCGAAGTCGACGTCCTGGACGTGCAGAACCTTGAATCCGGGTTCATCGAGTTCCGGAAGGTTTGACGCGCCGTCGCCAGTCAGGAATTCCATGGCGGCCCGGTTCGCGTAGAGGCCCCCTTCAGGATCCGCGAAGATGTCGATTTCGATCTGGCGAATTTTCTGGTCGGCAAATTGTTCGGGAAGGGGGAGGTGCGTGTATTCCCAGGCTTCGGCCAGCGGCGGCGCCAATGCAAGAATGCCCTGAAAGAGGTCGGGCTTTGGTTGGAGATGGTAGCTATTGTGCGAACCCAGGACCTGAGCTTCATGCATCCGCAGGACGTCATCGAGGGGGTAGTTGGTGCCGGGCTTGTGGTCTTCCGAGTTGCCGCAGGCGGCAATGACGGATGTGGCGGCGAAAAGCACGATGCATCGCACGAGAAGCAGGATTTTGTGATTGGCCATGCTGTATCGAATCATTTCTTTGGCCCTTGTGCGAGAGCGTGGGCGAAGGGATGCCTTTCATCCACCAGCGAAGCTTTTTCCTCTCTGGCAGATGCGAGAATCGATCCCGTCTGGGTCACGCAGCTTGCGAGCAGTGGGTAGCTGCGAATTCAGAGCGCGAGTGCCAGAAAGACCAGCGTTCCGACAATCGTCGTGAACAGCGTGCTGCGACGCAATCCGGGGGCCGAGATCCCCAGCCCCAGACCACTCAGAATCACCAGGAGCAATCCGAGGGAAAATATCTTCTGGAACGTCTTGAAGTTGCCCGGGCCGTGTCCCATATGCAGTTCGATCATGGACTTCTGTAAATCCGGACGGGCGCTCGAGACTTCGACTTGGTTGTCGTCCAATTTGATCACGAAATGATCGCGACTTGTGGGCCTTGTATAGAGGGTCGTTCCCTTTACCTTGACGTACTCGAAGGCGTAGTCGCTTACCCCGGCTTTTGTGAGAAGTGACTCCACCTGAGATTTGAGATCGGCTGATCCGACATCGAGACTGGCGGCTCCCTGGTAGATCGATTTTTGATCCACCTCGCCTTTAATTCCCACGAGGTAGAGGCCTCCGGATAGGGCGACCAGAACGATGGCTGGAGCAAAGAAGGCGGACAAATACATGTGCAGGTTGATCAATGTCTTTCGCATCGTGAAATCCTTTGGAAGAGTTTGTGCGGGTATTGTATGCGCCTGGGGCTGATCACCCCAAGCTCGATTCGGATACCATGGCAGGTTTCCGGTTTCGAATCGGCACGAGGCTGCGTCTCGTCCTTGCTCAAGCAACAAGCTTTTGAAGGGGTTATTTTCAGGGCAGATCTCATGGTTGCGCGAAAAGTGATGGCCGATGCTGCAGCAACTGACACGGGCGTGGTCCGTGAGGGATCTTTTTCGAACGACGAGCGACGGGTTTTTTCCGGGCGATGGTTCAAGGTGGCGTGGTTCCGGACACACTCCGGATGGAAAGACAGCGATCCGAGTTCGGATCGAAAGGAGTTTCGATGAAGAATCTGACGAAGAAAACGGGTCTGCTGGCTCTGAGCGCAATCATGTTCGTCCCCTCGTTCGCTCTGGCGGAGCGTCCGTCGCGCGAAGAGATGCAGGCAGAGCGCGAAAGCTTTTTTCTTGCAGCTGACGAGGATGAAAGTGGCGGCCTGACGGCAGCCGAGCTCGAGATATTTACATCACTTTCGCAGGCTAGCCGCGCCGAACGTGCCTTTGCGAGAGCGGATCGCGACGATGACGGTGAGTTGTCCCTGGAGGAAGTCTCCAAGATGAAGCGCAAGAAGCATCGCGGCAACCGACCTCGCTAGGCTGCCGAGAAAGGTGCAAGCAAACGGGCGGGTGGTCCTGTCCCGGTGGCCGATCTGGCGGCTTCCCTCCTGGGTCGCCGGGTTAGCCGCGCTTGCTCAGCGTGGCACGATCACGCCCAGATCGGCGACCAGAGCGAGCGCAGCTTCCTGAGAGAAGCGCGTCTTGCTCAGACGATTTTCCGTCGGGTTGATCTGGTAGTTACTGGCGGTGGAGAGATCGGCTTCCCGCAGGTCGGTGTCGAGGAAGCGTGTTCCGAGAAGATCACTCCCGGTAAATACAGCCTGGCGCAGATCGACCTGAAGAAATGTCGACTCATGTATGCGGCAATCTCGCAGGACCATTCCGCATAGCTTTCTTTTGGCGAAAGTTGCGTGCGAGAGATTGCACTCCTCGAATGTCGCCGTGAAAATCATGCCCCGGACGTCGGTCCAGTCCACGCCCATAAGTTTCGTGCGCCGAAACCGCGCCTCATGGAATGCGGCCCCGGCAACGGTTGCCATGGTGAGGTCGCAAGATTCAAAGATGCAATCCTCGAAGGTGCAATCTCGAAGCGAAATCTCCGCGAGTCGAAGGTGCTGGAACCGGCAATCTCGAAAGTACTTGCCGCGGATGTCGCAAGCCGCCAGTGCGTTGTCGTCGAAGATGGTGTCCTCGATCTCGTCGCTTTCGAGAAGTTCAGAGAGTGTCTTTGCCATGAAGAACTCGCAAAGGGGGAAGGCGATGAGCCTTGGGTTTGCCTGCGGCCACGAGGGCGCTGGCAGTCAATGCTGTCCTGTCCGGGAACCGGCTGAAATCACAGTTCCCGAACAGAGCGAGCATTCATTCGGGGTCTAGCCCCGGTGCCGAGTCAGACGACTCGAACGTTTTCCGCGGCCGGGCCCTTTTGGCCCTGCACAACATCAAATTCCACTTTTTCGCCTTCATTCAGGGACTTGAAGCCTTCTCCCTGAATGGCGCTGTGGTGGCAGAAGACATCCTTCTCGCCGTCATCACGGGCGATAAATCCGAAGCCCTTTTCCGCATTAAACCACTTAACTGTTCCTGCCGTAGCCACTGTTCTTACTCCTGATCTTTTTCCTACTCGGGACACCATCCAGAGGCGCCCACTCAATGTTCTATTCATAGCAGACAAAAACCGCTTTGGAGAAGGGGGCGAGGCGAGATTCCTGACTTTGCTGAAAACTCAATGATTAGAGGAGTTTTTCACCGATCCGGGGCCATTTGGGCGATGGTCAGCCCGCTCTGTTCGGTCCAAAATCGGGTTTGAACGACTTTCGGAGTGCAACTTCAGGGTCCGGTCAGGCGCCTCCGGCGTGCTGTCGCATGAAAGCGAGGCCGTCTGCCGCGAGCTTTTCTTCGCTTTCAAAGAGCGGTCTCCAGATTTTGGTGGCCGCCGCCAGGCCGGGGAGCGCCTGGCCGAAGGCCTCGATGGTCAGCCATCCGTCGTAACCGATTGCGGCAAGCGCAGCGAAGGTCTCCTGCCAACGGACTTGCCCCTGTCCGGGCGTTCCGCGGTCGTTTTCCGAGATGTGGACGTGCGTAATCGCACTGGCCGCATCCTGAATCGCACGGGTGACATTCTTCTCCTCGAGGTTCGCATGGAAGGTGTCGTAGTGAACGCCCACGTTGGGGCGATCCACCTCACGAACGAACCGAGCCGTGTCTGCCGTGCAGTTGAGCAGGTAGATTTCGAAGCGGTTCAGAAACTCGAGCGAAAGGTGGATGTTGGCGTTCTGCGCGTAGTCAGCAGCCTGGCGCATATAATCGACGCTATGGCTCCACTCGTCGGTGGTGGGAGGCGCACCGCTGAATTTACCGATGGCCGCGTAAAATGGGCCCCCGACAAGCGCCGCACCTGCGGCGTCGGCACAATCGACAGCGTGCTTCATCGCCTGCAATGCGGTTTGCCGAACGGCGGGATCGGGGCTGATTGGATCGTCGTCCTCGTTTCGAATCACGGTGGCGGTTCGCTCCAGCCCAAGGTCGCGCAAGCGCTCCCCCAGTTTGCGATAGTCCTCGGGGTTTCCCGAAAACATCGGAAGCTCGACCCCATCGTAGCCCATCTTCTTGAGTCGCTCATAAAGCGGCAGGAACTCGGGCGCATAGGGGGTGTCGGTCCAGAGCAGGAGATTGATTCCAAATTGCACGGCGTACCTCAGGGTCGGTGGGTGATGAAGAATTCCCGGATCAATTCGCTGGCCGAGATATCGTTGGTTGTATAGCCCAGCCCTGCGTCGAAAGCGCCCGGCCAGGTATGTCCGCCGCCTTCGACCAGGTACCATTCGGTCGCGGCCGCGCAGCCCTCCCAGTAATAGCGAAGGACCTCGTTGCTGATGCGCTCCTCGACAGGGCCTTCGCGGCAACCGTTGTGGTTCGCCCAGGCGGCCATGGCTTCGGAAACGGGGGGATCGTTCCACGGTGGGCCCGATCCATTGATGGGCACCACGAAGTCGGCATCTCCGTGGAAGTAGATCAGCGGGCGCGGCGGTGCTGCCCCGCACTCGGCTTGGTTATAATACATATAGGTGACGGGGGCGAAGCCGGAGAACGGCGTCTCTTCGAGGCATTGGAGGGCCGAGACCATATCCCCGCCGGCCGACATGCCAGTGGCCTGGAAGTCGACCGTGCAGTACTCGGATTCTACTGTTTCGACCAGGTCCAGCACGTAATCGACGTCGAAGTCGCGGACGCGCAGATTCGCCTCCCACGCGCTGTCCCAATAGTTGGCCAGCCCGTTGTTGCGATCGGGAAAGACCTTGTTGGCATCCGGAACCACCAGGATGATGCGGTCGCGGTCGGCTTGCTCGGTGAGGTCACCGTAGACGAGCTGGGCCTCGGCGCTCGAGCCCGAGCCATGGAAGTTGAAGATGACATCCGTCGGCTCCCCTGGCTCGTAGTCGCGGGGCAGGCGCAGCAGCCATCTGCGTCCGACGCCATCGGGGCCCGTATAGCTTCGCTCCATATAGGGCCCGTTGAACTCGCCGCCAGGCCCGCTGAGCGGGCCGCCGGAACCGCAAGGCGCGGGCGTATTGCCCGAGGAAGACCCGCACGCTCCCAGAAAGATTGCGCCAAGCACGATCAAGGAAACATTCGTCCGCATCCCCGGAAACTACTGCATCTGACCAAACCGGGGCAAGCGATGTCGTGCGGGAAGTGCCGTCCCGATCGTTTTCTGCGATATTACTCGGCACCGGTGTCCGGAGACGGGCATGTCCTGAAAACTCCGCACAGCATCCGAGGTAGGAGACCATGAGCGAAGAAGAAAAAGACCCCGTATGGGACCAATTGGCTGACTGGATCGGGAAGCCTCTGACCAAGGGTGGCCCGACCCTTTCCCCGGAAGACGTGAATCTCCCCATGATTCGCCATTGGATCGATGCCATGGATGATCGCAACCCGGTGTATGAGGACCCGGCTGCCGCAGCCGAAGTCGGATTGGATTCCGTGGTGGCCCCACCGGCCATGCTGCAGGCGTGGACCATGCCGCGTCCGATCCTCGAAGGAATTGCCGAGCGTGGCGGTGTCCCGACGGAAATCGACCCCGACAACCCGATCAATATTCTCGACGAGGCGGGTTTTGCGGCGACTTTGGCGACGAACTCCGAGTTGGAGTTTGATCGCTATCTCAAGCCGGGTGAGAGGCTTACCTCCGAGTCGGTTCTGGAGTCGGTTTCGAAAAGAAAACAGACCGGTATCGGTACGGGATACTTCGTGTCCTGGGTGAATACCTTTCGCGACCAGAACGGCGAGGTCGTCGGCCGGCAACTCTTCCGCATTTTGAAATTCAATCCGGGAGGGACTCTCTGATGAAACCAACGATTTCGTTTTCCTCGCTGAAAGTTGGCGACGCTGTGACGCCTCTGGATATTTCGCTGACAGCGACCATGATCGTCGCCGGGGCGGTGGCTTCTCGCGACTTCATGCCTGTCCACCATGACAAGGAGTTTGCAATCTCGCAGGGTGCGCCGGATATCTTCATGAATATCCTGACGACCAATGGTTATATCGCCCGCTTTCTCTCGGACTGGGCCGGTCCGGGGGCGAGGGTCGCCAATATCCGGATTCGTCTCGGCGTACCGGCGATCCCCGGTCATCACCTCGAGTTTCGCGGCGAGATCCTGAAACTGGAAACGCAGGATGACCAGGGGCAGGTGGAGGTCTCGATCAAGGTGACCAACGAAATGGGCGACCATGCGACGGGAACGGCCATGGTGGTCCTGCCGACCTGAGGGTTGGGATTAGCGCTTCGAAACCGAACTCCGTGACGATTGCTTCTTGCCGTCTGCAGGGCCGCTTGGCTAGGATCCAAGGTAAGCCCCCAAGCAACAGAGACCGGAGTTTTCGAGATGAGTAACGACGCACACGCACGCCCCTCGGGTGAAGCCGATATTCTCTATGATCCGGACGTCCCTACGCCGACCCACGGCGAGCGAGCACGGACACTGGTGTCGAATATCAAGACCGGGACGCTGTGTACGCTGGCGCAGGAACCGGCCGGGTTTCCCTACGGGTCCTTTGTGACGTTTTCGCTCGATTCGGGAGATCCAATCTTTTTCATCTCGACGATGGCCGAGCACACGAAAAATCTTCTGCTGGACGGTCGGGCCTCTCTTCTTGTGGCCGAAAGTGGTGGCGCGGATCCGCTTGCGGGGGGCCGCGTGACTCTTCTGGGCGAAGCGCGCCAATTGGTGGCGGATGAGGATCGAGCCAAGGCGCGTGCCTCGTATCTCGCGATCCACCCGAATGCGTCCTATTATATCGATTTTGGAGATTTCAGTTTCTGGAAATTGGAAGTGGCGTCGCTCCGGTATATTGGCGGCTACGGACGGATGTCGTGGGTGAGTCTCGAGGATTGGCGGGACGCAACGCCGGATCCGACGGCAGCTTTCGCCGACGGCGTCATTGAGCATATGAACGAGGATCATGCCGAAGCGATGGTGGCCTATTGTCATGCGTTTTCGCGGGCAACTGATGCCAGCGCGGCGACCATGACCGGATTGGACCGATATGGCTTCGAAATGTCGGCCGAAACTGGGCAGGGGCCGCGTCCGATCCGACTTCCTTTTGCCGAGGAGATCCGCTCGGCCGATGGCGCTCGTCAGGAAATGATCCGTCTGTTGAAACTTGCTCGTCATGAGCTGGCTGCAGGCGAGGGCGAGCGCGAGGGGTCATGATTTCGCCGTCCATGGTTTCGCCTCGCGAGGCCGGCCTATCGCATTTATCGACTCTGCGTGATCGCCGCGGTCTCTTCCTGGCCGTGTTATTATGCTCCTGGCTTATGGCCTTGAGCGGTTGTCTTTCCAAGCGCGAGCCCGCCGATGCGCATCTGGATCCGACCTATATTCGGCGCGACGTGCCCTATGGTCCGCTCGCGGAGCAGATCGCCGATATCTATCTGGCCAAAACGAAGGCTCCGGCTCCGGCAGTGGTCCTCGTGCACGGCGGTAGTTGGGCCCGGGGGAATCGTCAACGCATCCAGAGAGTTGCGGTGCGTGCCGTCGAGCGAGGCTATGTTGCCATCAATATCGAGTATCGACTCGGCCCAAACCATCCCTACCCCCAGCCCGAGCAAGATGTGCTGGCCGCGATTTGCTGGGTTCGGTCGAACGCAGCTTCTCTCGGTGTCGACCCGCAGAGGATTGCGGTTTGGGGTTATTCGGCCGGAGCCCAGATGGGCCTGGTCGCGGCCGCCGAGCCGAGCCTTGCGGCCTCGCTTTCTGACTGCACGCCCTCGGAGGCGGTCGTTCAGGCGTGCGTTGCGGGCGCTCCCCCGACCGACCTGCGTCGCTTCGGCGATGCCGGACCCGTTGAGGACCATCTCGGAGGGTCTCAGGAGGAAGTGCCGGCAGCCTATGAGGCGGCGTCGCCGGTTTTGCTGGTCAGCGCCAGCATGCCGCCTGTCTTTCTATATCACGGCGAATCCGACTGGATTGTCGACGTGGACCACTCGCGCCAGTTGCGTGATCGCCTGATCGAACTGAAAGTTCCGGTGGAGCTTGTGGAGACCGAGCACGGTCATTTTTCGCAAAATCTTTACGGGGATGCTGCCTTGACCCGCGGATTCGACTTTTTGGACCACTGGATGAAAGAATAGGCGTCTCGAAACACCCCGAATCCATGTATCCATCCGAGCTGCAGAAAACTCTGGAACAACTGACCGCAGTCCTGCTGCCGGCGATGTTTCTCTATCTGCTGCTGGAGGTCGGTTTCCTTCGCTTTCGGCGCCGTGCCCTTGTGGTCGGCGAAGCTGGTGCCTGCGGCATCGGACTAGTGGTCGCGGCCGTTGTGACCGGGCTTCTGAGCCTTTTCGGACTCGCCGCCGGCGTCATGGTGCTTGCGACATTCGGGGCTTCGCTGAGTCCCGTCGAGGGGACCCTCGCCTGGCCCTGGTGGATCTATGGTTGGGTGGTTTACGAATTCTTCTATTGGGTGCAGCATTGGGCCGCGCACAAGATTCGCCTGCTCTGGTGTTTGCATGCGCCGCACCATGCGCCGGGCTCGATTCATATGCTCGTCGGGGCCAATCATCATTTTCTTGAATCGGTTTTCTATTTCCCGATTTTCCTTGGCTTTCTGCCCGCGCTTTTCGGGGTTCCGCCCCTGGTGTGTGTGGCGCTGAATCTGCTCGATGTCCTTTGGGGGAGTTTTCTCCACATCAGCGACCGGGTGGTGGTGCAGGGGCGCTATGGTTGGCTGGAGCGCTTCCTCCAGACGCCGGCTCATCACCGGGTCCATCACGGGAAGAACCTGCTCTACATGGATACCAATTATAACTCGATCACCGTTCTTTGGGATCGTATTTTCGGCACCCTTCAGCCACTGAAGGATGAAGAACCGGTTGCTTACGGCATCACGCAAGAAGTGAATACCGCCAGCTACGCAGACCTTCATTTTGGGGAATTCTCCCGCCTCTGGTCGGATGTCGGTCGGGCCGATTCCTGGCGCCATAAACTCGGCTATATCTTTCAGCCTCCGGGGTGGAAACCGGGCGACAGAAGCGGCACTGTAGCCGCAGCAAAGGCGGCCGGTCTGGAACGTTGAACGACCAGAGCCCACCGCCTCAAGAGAAAAGGAAAGCATTATGAGTCATCGAGTTGTCCAATGGGGTACCGGGAACGTCGGGTACCACAGTCTTCGTCATCTGATTCGTCACCCGGATATGGAATTGGTGGGCGTGCACGCGCATAACCCGGCCAAGATCGGCAAGGATGCGGCCGAGTTGGCGGGCCTGTCCGATCTCACCGGGATTCACGCGACCGACGATGTAGAGGCCTTGCTCGCTCTGAAGCCGGATTGTGTCGTCTACACCGTCAAGGGTGAGACGAGGCCGCATGAGGTCATTCCCGAGCTCTCGAGGATTCTCTCTGCGGGGATCAATGTGGCCTCCACCTCGATGATTTTCTTCGTCTATCCGCCGTATGCTGACCCCACGATGCGCCAACCGATTGAGGAAGCCTGTGCTGCCGGGCAATCCACGATCTACGTGAGCGGTATGGACCCCGGTTTCTCCGGTGATGTGCTTCCCCTCGCGGCGTTGCAGTTGGCGGGCCGGATCGATGAGATTCGCTGCCAGGAGCTCTGCGACTATTCGACCTATGAAGATCCGGAATTTACCGGCGTGAGCTTCGGTTTCGGCCGTCCGGCGGACTACACGCCGCCAATGGAGATCCCTGGCGTCCTCTCTTCGGGTTGGGGTGGCATGGTCCATATGATCGCAGACCGTTTGGGGATCAAGATCGACGAAATTCGCGAGAGTTTTGAGCGTGCGTATACCGACGAAGCTTTCGATACGCCGATGATGCACGTGCCGGCCGGCACCTGTGAGGCCGTCCATTTTACGCTCGAGGGAATGGCGGGTGGGCGCCCGGTCGTTGTCACCGAGCATGTGAACCGGATGCGTGTGGATGGCGCCGGCCATTGGCCGAAGCCTCCCGAAGGGCGCGCGGGTGTGCATCGTTGCATCATCAAGGGCAACCCCGATGTGCAACTCGAATGCTTCGTCCACGGCGAGGATGGCGACCATAACTCGGGCGGCGTGCAGGCAACCGCCATGCGCGTGATCAATGCCATTCCCGAGATCTGCGAGCATTCTGGCGGGATGATCAGCACGCTGGATTTGCCAACCACCCCTTCGCTCGACGTGGCGGGCCTATAGCCCGACCGAAGCGATCCAACTGGCGCCATGGTTGGTCAGGTACCACGCGAAAAATCCGATCAGGAAAAGCGTGGTGCCGGCCATGGCGACCAGCCAGACGGTGGCCAGAGTCCCTGTCGGCCGGTCCTCGCCGAGGTAAGCCCGGCTGCGCTGGAGTTTGAGAAAACCCAACCAGACAAAAGGCAGCAATAGGCCACAGGCAATATTGGTCGGGATAGCCACCCACACCGCGATATCGCTCCAATAGAGGCAGCCGAGGATTCCCGGCGTCGGGATGAGTGTCGCGAGTTTGTAGCGGGTGCCTCCGAATTCCCAGCCGAAAACCTCGGCACAAACGAAACCGGCCACCAGCATATGCAGGGTCATGCTGCTCAGGGCCATGCCGAGAATGCCGAGGCCGAATACCAAACGCCCGCTTTGCGGTCCGATTACCGAGCCGAGGGTTTGGGCTGCCTGTACGGGGGAAAGTCGGGTGCCGTCGTAGGCGGCGTCGAGATGGATCGTATTGGCGGCCGCGATGGTGATCAGGCTTGCCGCCAGCACATAAGGCAGAAAAGTGCCGGCAAACAGGTCCATACGGGCAAGGCCCCGGTACTCGCGCGTCCAGCCCCGGGCGAGAAGGCTGTATGGATAGAGAAAGACCATATTGATGCCGACAGCCGCCGCAAAAGTACTGGCGATCAGGGTCACGGCCGCGACCCCGTTTCGATCGGCCGGAATCTCGAAGCTCAGGAATCCTCGCAGAAGGGCTCCGGGGTCTTCGATCCCGGTACGCACAACCACCAGCGCAAACGAAAGGATCACCCCCCAGACGATATATTTGAGGATGCGCTCATAGATGCGGACCAGTCGGTAGGAGCTCCCGTAAAGAAAGCTCAGGGCGATCGCCCAGACCAGGATGATCGTTCCCGCGGCGATGGGCGGGAGACCGGGGAAACCCACAGCTTCGGTCATGTCGACGACCACCGCGGAGGCGAGCGCGTAGTGCGAGAAATGCCAGATGACCGAGGAGAGCAGGGCACCGAGTGCCCAGAAAATAGCAAAGGGTTTGCCCGCATAGACGCGCATGGCCTCGAGCGGTCGCATCCCGGTGGAGAGCGTCTGGTGGGCGACGGCTGCAAGCATGATCACGCCCAGAAGCATGCCGACGGGGGCGGCCCAGAGAAGCGAGTATCCGAAAACAGCGCCCGAGAAGAGGGCTGCGGTCGCTGTGCCCCCGCCTAGCGTCATCGCGCTTTGCAGATAGCCGGGGCCGATCAGTGACGCATAGGTGCGCAGTCGGGTGGGCAGGCCTTGCGTCGCGACCGCGGCCAACTGCGCGCGTTCCCGAGATAGTTGCTCGGGGTCGGGCGGGTGTGCGATTCGTAAACCGGTGCGAAACGAGTCGAGTTCGTGGCCCCCGGATGCTTCGGGAGGCTTGCTCTCAGGCATCAGTGATCTCGAAGACATCCAGAAGCTGCTGCAGCGTATCGGCAGCTGGATTCTCGATCCAGATATTATGGTCGGCAGGCATATCGCCCCGTTCGACAAGCCGGTTCATTACACGGACCACGATAGCGGCGTAGCGCGCGCCTGCGAAGATTTCGAACCATTGGGTGTCGGGGGTAGCGATTCCTGCGGCTCGGGCGTAGATCTCGCGCTGCTCCTCGCGTGAAGGTTCGCCCTCGAGTCGCTCGATGCCGACCGCTTCGTGTTGGCTTCGATCAAACATCAGCCACCAACCTAGATCGATACCGACTGGCGCAACGGCAATATTCTCGAAGTCCGTGATGCACAGGGGTCGGTCGTCACCAAAGATGATATTCCCCGGACGCGAATCGCCCCAGCTGAGTCCGGCCGTGAGGTCCGCCGGTGCATGATGTGCGAGCCAGCGGAAGGCGAGTGCGAGAGTCGGGTGCACTCGGCCTTGCAGTTCGCGGTTGGCGTAATCTTCCCAGATTTGAAGTTGGCGCAGCAAAGAGCCTTCCTCGCCGGGGCCGAGCAACCATTCGAAGCCGGCCTTTTGCCAGTCGATAGTATGGAATTGCGCAACCAGCGAGAGTCCTTCGGTAATGATCTCGCGGCGGCGGGCAGGCGAGGCCTCGGCGAAAAATCCAGCCTCGGTATAGGGCGGGTTTTCGATCATTACATGCCCGCCGATGAACTCCATCGCGAAGAAAGGCGTACCCAGAATTTGCGGATCAGCTTCGTAGCCGATCAATGGCGCCAGGGGGACCGCGCCGGTGCGGTGCAGCGCTTCCATGGCGCGGTATTGGACATCGATCTCGACATCGAGGTCGGGGGCCTGCTTTGGATAAATCGCGGGCTCGGGACTCTCCATGCGCAGGACCACTTTGGTCTCGCGCGACTGTCCGTGTTCGAGGTAGTGCGCTGGAACAAAAACGGTCTTGGCCGAAAACCCGGACTGGGGCATCTCGAACGCCCCGAGCTTCAATTCGCCAAATTCCGGTTTGCGGCGAGCCAGCCAGCCTTCGAATGCTTCTCGTAATTCGTCTTCGTGCACGCCGATCCTTAGCGCATCCCCTTGGGCGCGGACAAGCAGGTGGTAGGGGGCAATTCAGGCTTCCGGCATGATGACAAATGCGGGAATGGCCTCGAAGAGGTTGGCTCCCGAGAGGCTGGTGCATTTCCCGGTTTCCGGATCCGGGTGGCCGTCGGCCATCCGGTCGAGTGCATAGTCCATGCCCGCGCACATATAGCCTCGGGTGGAGGCAGCAATGCGGCCGCTATGAAAGTTCTCCCCGATCATGTGGTTGTTCATCACATCATGCAGGTTGTCGGTGTCCCAATAGAAGCCGATGACGCCGCGCAGGCTGCCGTCGTCGAGGAGTTCGGCTCGAATCCGGGCGTCCTTGTAGTAAAATTCATTGTCGATGACCTGCTGTTTGAATCGCAGGTAGAGGTCGGTCGGCTCACTGGTGATGATGCCGTCCACGATACGGGCCCGTGTGGGCGTGTTGCGATATCGGGCTTCTTCATGCGCCCGCATGCTTAGCTGCGGGATCACCTTGTTGTTGGCATCGAGCGAGACGGTATCTGCGCTGGAGAGGATGCGAATCTCGATCTCATCATCGTTGCGACGATCATCGACGCCGGTGATTTCCACCAGCATCGGGATGCCCTCGCGGATGAAGTTTCCGCTGGCATACATGCGGTCGGCCAGCCCGCCGGGTTGGTGGGCTGCGACGCAGCCGTAGGCCCGCCAGTATTGGTTGTCGATGCCGGTAGCCCCGTCGGGGCCAGTGAAATCAGCATGCGGGCAAGCGGCTGTGCCGGCGTTCGTATTGGTGTTCTCGCCATCAAGGTCCAGTCCGGCGACGATCGCCGGGCCCTCAAACGTGCGGAAGCCGGGATCCGGAACCGCTTTGCGTGCCTTGCAGGCATCGGCCGGAAGCATTTCCGCTTCGGCCTTTGCGTAACCACCGAGCTCTTTGGCCCGCGCACGAAAAGCTTTTTCGTCGATGCCCAGGTGCTCGAACTCGGTGATATTCAAGCCGTCGGGACAACCGCCGGTGACGTCGTCGGGGATTGCTTCGCGCCAGCCCGAGATCACAAATCCGAGAGTTTCGGAGGGTGCGGCCGCCATGGGGGGCTCTGCTTGTGGGGCCGAAGCCCCGCCGCCTTGTTCGCACGCCGGGAGAAGGGTTGCCGCGAAGATGGCTGCGAGCAACAATCCGGAGCGGTTCATCAGCTTTGCTCCTGATCGGCAGCGCGCCGGGTCTGTTGGGCCGGGGCTGTCGTCTCCTGCTCCTCCTCCGCCGGGATGACGAAGGCGGGCACGGCAGCAAAATGGATCATCGTCGACATGCTCGTGCATTTTCCGGTCTCGGGGTCCGGATGTCCATCCATGACCCGATCGAGTTCATAATGCATGCCCGCACAAGCGTAGCCGCGGGTATGGGCTCCGATGCGACCGCTATGGCGGCCGCCGATATTATGGTTGTTCATCGCATCAAAGAAGTTTGCCCCGTCCCAGTAGAAACCCAGAATGCCACGGATCTCGCCCGATGGCAGAACCTCGGCGCGGATCTGCGCGTCCCGGTAATGGAAATCCACGTCGATGACCTGCTGCTTGACGCGCAGCCACAGGTCGGTCGGTTCCGTGTAGAGAATGCCGTTCTCGATCCGTCCGCGGGTGGGCGTGTTGTGGTAGCGGTCGTTGGGGTGCTCCTGCATGCTGAGCTGCGGGACCACCTGTCCGTTGGAGTCCACCGAGACGGAGTCTCCGCTGGACATCAGACGGACCTCGACTTCGGGGTCATTACGACGATCATCCACGCCGGTGATTTCGATCAGCATCGGGATGCCTTCCTTGATGAAATTCCCGCTGGCCCACATGCGATCCATCTGTCCGTCGGGTTGGTAGCCCAACGTGCATCCCATCAGTCGCCAATGCTGGTTGTCGATCCCGGTCTCCCCGTTCGGGCCGACGAAGTCGTTGTGCGCGCATCCCTCGCCGCTGTCCTTGCTCGAGTTTTTTCCGTCGAGGTCCAGACCATCGATCGTGGTGGGTCCGCCGAAGCTGCGATAGCCCGGGTCAGGTTGTGAGGTTCGATCCTTGCAGGCGTCCCCGCCGTAAAGCTCGGCCGACGCCTCGTCCATACCGATCTCCTTGGCGCGTTTATAGTAGTCTCGAATGTCGACCTTGTAGTGATCGGCTTCTGTGATGTTCAGCCCTTCCGGACACCCGCCCTCGACGTTGCGCGGAATCTCGTCGCGCCAGGCCGAGATGACAAAGCCGAGGGTTTCATTCGCCGGAGCCTTGGCGGATGTCGTTGCGGATACTGCGTCGCCGTCGCCTTTGTCGTTTGTGGTGGAGGTTTCGCAGGACATTAGAAGCAGGCCGGCGAGGCCGAGAGCGATCGGGGCTATTTTTTTCATCAGACCAGGATCTCCGTAATGGGTTTGGCGGTTTCGTTCTGGCGGACGCCGAAGCGACTCGTCCGCAAACCCATGGCCTGCTGCATCGTGAGCGCGACGCGGGACGACGAGTCGCCGATGGTGCGGACATGCGTGCCGGGTTTGACTTTGCCGCCGGCGCGCCCCGCGATCATGAAGGGCAGGCCGGTTACGCTATGCGTATTCGCGTCGGAGGTCTCGGAGTGCGCCATCACGAGGCAGTGGTCAAGAAGGGTGCCATCGCCCTCGGGTACGGCTCGCAGCGTCTCGACAAAGGTGGCCCAGGCACCCATCGTTTTCAGGATGAAGTCGGTGGCATTGCGCTGGTAGCCGAGTTCGGCGTCCCGTGGTTCCTCGTGGGTGAGCGTATGGTGCGTGTCGGAACTTCCCGGCGCATGCAGGCTTGAGGCGCGATCGGAGAACACCATATTGAACACTCGCGTCTGGTCGCAGGCCAATGCCATCGCCAGAATTTCGGCCATCAGTTTGTGGTTCTCGACCACGTTATCGACGTTGAGCCCCGCGGGCGCATTCTCGGGGCTGTCGACTGGGGCGCAGGCGGCCAGAGGGGGCGGTTTTTGCAGTTGCAGCTCCAATTGTTTTTCCAGCTGCCGCAAGGCAGTGAAGTACTCGTCCAGTCGTGCGCGATCGGTGGCCCCCAGCGCCGCGTCGAGCTGCTGGCGATCTGCGAGAACGGCGGAGAGAGCGCTTTTGCGCAACATCACTCGCGGGTCCGGCGCGAAATCCGCGGCGTTGGGGTCGAGGAACCCCGAACCGAAGACGCGTTGGTAGAGCGAGAGGGGGGAAATTTCACTGGGGTTCTGTACACTTGGGTTCCGCTGGCTGTAGCTATGCTTGGCAACACCGGTAGCGGCCAGTTCCAGCGAACGGAAGCGCGTCGATTGGCCTATTTCGTCGGCGATCAGAACGTCCACCGTAGGCAGGTCCGACTCCCCGTGCTTGGTCGGGGCCTCGCCGGTCAGGCTGCCCATGATCCCGGTGTAGTGGACCTGATTCGTTTCGCCCGCCAGCAGCACACTCGAGCCGCTGATGATGCTCAACTCGTCGCGGATGCCGGCCACCGGTTGGAGTTCGGGAGAAAGCTCATAGCCCGAACCAATCTGCCTGGGGTCCCAGCGCTCGGGGTTCATCCCGCATCCCCAGAACCAGGTGCCAAAACGTTTCGGCATCGGGGCGCCGGAAGCCAGCGCGCTGCCGTTGTCGTTCAGGAAAATATCGAGGAGTGGCAGTCCGAGAGCGAATGCCGACGCTCCCATGGTTCCGCGCAGGAATCGCCTTCGTGTGAATTCATTTTTCATGCATCACCTCCGGGCAAGGGGCCCGATGTCGCTTGCTGGATATTGGCAAGCGGGTTTGCGGATGGAGCGGTTATAAAGCCGTCGCTCAGGACGATGGCGCGCAGCAGAGGGCGGATTCGGTAGCCCTCCTCGGTGAAGTCCCGAGACAGACGCACAAGCAGCGCCTCCTCGGTCTCCACTTGCTCGCGGCCGACCGCGTAGCGATAGAGATTTTCGACCAGACAAGGGCCGAGCTTGGGATGTTGGGCGAAAGCTGTGGCGAGACCGATATGGTCTTCGAAACTGACCCCGTCGAGGTCGCCCGAGGCATCGATAACGGCGTCGTTTTCGCGGGTGCGATAACGCCCGATCCCATCAAAGGATTCGAGGCCAAGGCCGATCGGATCGGTCATTTGATGGCAGCTCCGGCAGCTTCCGTTCGCGGCATGAATGGCGAGTCGTTCTCGTGCAGTGCGCAACTCTTCGTTCTGATCATCATTGAAGAGCGCGAATTCGACATCGGCAGGTGCCGGCGGCACGGTTTGGCAGAGCAGGGCTTCGCGGATGAACTGACCGCGCAGTGTCGGGGAACTGCGCCCCGGGTGCGAGTGCAGGATATGGAAAGAAGCGTTGGAGAGCAGGCCGGTGCGGATATGGCCGGGCGGGAATTCGGTGTCTTCCCAGCCCCGAGCGCTACGCACGGGAACCGCATAGATCGGGCCCAGGCTGCGTGTGAGATAGGAGCGTCGCGTGGTGAAAAGGCCGGGGTAGGGCAGATCTCGAGTCAGCAGGTGGTCTGCGATAATGCGGAGCGTTTGCTCGCGCGCATCGTCGGCAATCTGCTGGTTCCAAAATGTATAGCGAACAGGGTCCTTCGGGGTGCTCAGTAAATCCTCGAAACGGAGAAGGTCGGCGAAAAATGCTCGCACGCCGTCCTGACTGCGCTCGGAGGCCAGCATGCGGTCGACCTGTCGTGCTCGTTCGGCCGGGTCTGCGAGAGCCCCGCTTGCGGCTGCTTTCCGGAGCTGCGCATCTGGCGGTGCATCCCAGAGCAGGAAACTGGCACGGGTCGCCCAGGTGTCGTCGGTGAGGCGCTCTTGCGCGGGATCGCTCGGATCGACTTCCGTGCGCTCGATCCGAAACAGAAAATCGGGGGCGACCAGAAGGCTGGCCAGCGCCAGCTCCAGTCCGGCGTTGAAGTCCGCCATCTCGGTGGCGGTTTGGGTGGCGGCATCGACGCGGACCTGAACTTCTTCCTCGGAGAGAGGTCGCCGGAAGAGTTGTTCCCCGACCTGCCGGATCATGGCTTCCGTGCAGGTCGCATCCGCCGCGGTCTCGCTTGCGGGAACACACGGCATAATTCGTTCTCGTTTTTCTTCGGTCAGGATCTGCTCGGCGATACTGGTCGCCAATGCTTCGTTCTGCTCGAAGCCGGCGGGGCTGACGGTCAGCCGCCCGCTGCCCACGGCCAACAGGCCGGCGTGGCGGACCTCGGGGTCGAAGCGGCCCATGACTTCGATATCCTCGCCGAAGACCTCGTGGACCGATCGGGCCAATTGTTCGGCGGTCAATCGTCGCATCGCGACCGGACCCCCGACTACCTTTGCGTCGGGGTCCGCCCGGACAAAGTTGGCGAATTCGGGGTGGCGAATGCGGCCGCCCGCTTCGGCGATGACAAACGCCGATCCCAGCGAGACCAGGGTCGTGAGGGCAACGAGGCCGCTGGCAAGCGTGGTGGTTTGGGGCCGAAGGGCGGCCAGTCCGAACGCGATCGCTGCGAGCGCGGCGTTGACGATCAGGAGATAGGCCCATTTGCCGGCGAGGTCTGCGTGGCGATCGAGTAGTTCGCGCGCGGGGCCCCCGAGCGTATCGTAGACCATGGGGTAGGCTTCTTCCCCGGCCGGCATCACGATCAGCGTGGCGCCGGCGGTCCCGGCGACCAGGGCCAGACCCATCAGGCAGAGGTTCCGTTGGCGCAAAACAACCCCTGCGAACAGGACGATCGCCGCCACCAGCAAGCCGGTCACCGGAATATGGTTCAGGACCACGTGACGGTAGGCGGGGTCTTCAATCAGGTGATGCAGAAAATCCATAGAGAGAGCAGGAATATTTGCCTGTTCAGGCCCATCTGACAAGGCCCGCCAAGCCTAAGATTTCTTAACCATCGCCGAGGGCCGCCGGGAGGTCGATTTTGACCTCCAAACCACCGGTTTCGGCGTTTTCGGCATGGATCTGGCCGCCGTGGCGGGCCACGATATGCTGGACGATCGCCAGGCCCAGACCGGTGCCCCCGGTTTGCCGGGTGCGGGACTCGTCGACCCGGTAAAAAGGCGCGAAAAGTCGTGGCAGGGCGTCGGCCGGGACGCCGCTGCCATGGTCGCGGACCACGATCTCGATGCGGTCGCCGCGCTGGAGGACACGGATCCGAACCGCGCTGTCGGGCGCGGTATAATGCAATGCGTTACGGACGAGGTTTTCCAGAGCGCTGCGCAGCAGGGAAGCCTCCCCTCGCGCCCGGATCGAACCCTCGGCGCTGACATCGACATGGCGCTTGTCGATCTGACTCTCGAACTCGGCATCGAGAGCCACCTCGCGGGCCAGAGCTGCCATGTCGACAGCCTGCTCGGCTTCGAGCGAGGCCCCTTCGCGCAAGCGAGTGAGGCGCAGGAGTTCGCCGATCAACTCGTCGATGCGTTCGCGTTCGCGATCGATCCGATCGAGCATCGGACGGGCCGTCTCGGCTGCGCCTCGTTCGAGTTCGACCGCGACGGCAAGGCGGGCCAGGGGCGATCGAAGCTCGTGGGAGATATCGCCGAGCAGGCGTCGTTCGCTCTCGACCAGTTCCTGAATTTGATCCGCCATCTGGTCGAAGGCATGGCCGGCATCGGCCAGTTCGTCGCGCCGGTTGCCCAGAGCATCGCCAAGGCGTGCCTCGAGATTTCCTGCGGCGAGTTGGGCTGTGGCCTCTCGCAGCTTTTCCACCGGGCTGCTGATATAGCGCGCCAGAGCGAGGCAGAGCAGCAGGCCGGTGAGGAGCGGCACGGCCCAGCGCAGAAGCAGAATTTGCAGGCTGGCGTCGGGGCGTCGCGGCGGGATCTGGCTGACGATCGCCAGATCGGGGGAGATGAGTGAGGCAAAGAGAAGCGAGCCGGAGGGGCCCTCCTGTGCCAGAGCGGTTTCTCGCTCCATGCTGGCGAGGGCGAGTGCGCGCATTTCGGGCGGGAGGTTTTCGGTCGACTCGAGAAGGGGCGATCCATTGCGAAGATAGACGGCGAGGTTGAAGCCGTGCTCGGCCACCCACTTCAGAGGCTCGCGCATCGCGTGCAGGCGGTCGACTTCAACGATCTGCCCGTCGGCAAATCGCGCGGACTGTGGCGCGAGCCCGAAGGCCGTGAAGGGATCATCAGCGCCCGGCAGGGTGAGCTGCCAAACGCCCATGCTGATCCCGAAGGTCAGGAGGCCGGCGGCCGAGAACCAAACGAAAATTTTCAGAAAGAGTCGATTCATGTGTGGCTCCCCGCGGGGGCGATCAAATATCCCTCGCCACGGACCGTCACGATGCGTGCGCCTTCGACGCCACCTTCCTGCAGCCGTTTCCGAAGATGACTGACATGGACGTCGAGGCTGCGGTCGCGTGGGTCGTAGTCGCGCCCCAGTGCGGCTTGCACCAGATTCTCGCGATCGATCGGGTGGCCGGGGGACGCCATCAGGCAGGCTAAAATCTCGAATTCGGCACCGGTACAGCTCAGCAATTTCCCATGGGCCCGGACCTCACGGCGACCTGTATGCAGGCGGAGATCGCCGACTTTTCGCTCCGGGGAAGGCGCGTCCTCGGACCTCTGGGTGCGTCGCAGAATGGCCCGGATCCGAGCGATGAGCTCGCGCGGGTGAAACGGTTTGGGCAGATAGTCGTCCGCACCTTGCTCGAGGCCGGTGAAGCGGTCCTCCTCACTTCCGCGTGCGGTCAGCATCAGAACCGGCAGGGAAGAGTCCTTGCGCAGGGCGCGCAGAACTTCGAATCCGTTCAGTAGCGGGAGCTGGACATCGAGGATGAGAATATCGTGGGATTCTTCGCGCGCCCGTGCCAGCCCTGACGAGCCGTCGGGGCTGGTGTCAACCTGCATGCCATTTTGCTCGAGGAGAGTGGCGACCAGTTCGCAGAGCTCCGCGTCGTCATCCACCAGGAGGATACGCGGTCGATCGGCTGGGGCCGGGCGGTTCATTCAGCCAAAATGCCAGTCGCGCGCGGGCGCGCTGCCGTCGGCGTATTCGATCACCTGCACATCGAACCAGATCGGCAGAAGGTAGCGCACGTAGAAGGCATGGACGGTGGTCGGCCCGATGACCAGATCATCGTACTCCTTGATTTCGATTTCGGGCATGGTGGCTTGTCGTTCGCGGCACGCGGCCAGAATCTCGTCCACCTTGTCTCGGTCGTCGCACAGAAAGCCCAAATGGTCATAGCCCGGCGATTGCAGGTGGTTTTCCTGTTCCGTGATCAGGAGAAACTGGCTGGTCTCGGGATCGGTGCGCAGCAGGAGCCCCTGTTGCTCGAAGATCGGGACATCGAAACATTCGAAATCGAAGATCTCGTTGTAGAAAGTGGAAATCGCCTCGCGATCTCGGGTGAGATGGCCCGGCGGCAGAGTCAATTCCATATGGTTGAACCGCAGCATACCTCTCTGGATTTCAGGAACGGCGGCAAAAGTCGATGCTCGCGTTTTCGTTTGGAGGGCAGGCGCGGTGCGCCACCGGCGAAACGAGATTCGAAACGGAGTCGCCGTGCGGCAACGTTCGGCCGCGAGCTGCTTGCAGGTTCCGGGGGGATGTGAGCTAGGCAGGGGCATGGATTCAAAGGGATCTTCCGCGGGCAATCATGGAAAGGTCCCGGCCTTTCTGAAATTCGCCTACGGATCGGGGGCGATGGCCGAGGGTGTGAAGAACTCGGTCTTCAACACCTTTCTTCTGTTCTACTATACGGGTGTGTTGGGGTTGCCGGGCTCGCTTGCGGGTACCGCACTCTTTCTGGCGATGTGCTTCGATGCGGTCTCGGATCCTCTGGTGGGCTATTTATCCGATCATACGCGCAGCCGCTGGGGCCGTCGTCACCCCTGGATGTATGCCGCGATTCTGCCGATGGGGTTATCGGTCTACGGCCTGCTCTCGCCGCCCGCCGGGCTGGGCGAGACGGAGCTCTTTTTCTGGATGACGGGGTTGTCGATCGCCGTCCGGCAATCGCTCACCCTCCATATGATTCCGCGCAACGCCCTTCTGCCCGAGATGACCTATGATTATGACGAACGGACCGGATTGATCTCGATCAGTTTCCTGCTCGGTTGGGTAGGGGGACTCGGTTTGACCCAGTTGGCGTGGCTCGTTCTGATCCCGGCGGTTCCCGGCGGGCGGATGAATCCGGAGGCTTACCAGGCGATCGGCTTCTGGGGCGCATGGATTGCGGCGATCGGGATGTTCATCGCGACTGCCGGGACCCAGCGCCTGGTGCCGCAGCTACGTGTCGCCGAAGCCACGCCGCTGGGGTTCCGTGCTTTCTGGGGCGAGATCACCAACGCGCTCCGGAATGAATCGTTCCGAATGATTCTTTTTGGCGGTATCATCGTATCGGCGGCTGCGAATTTTCAGGAGGTCTTCGGCCTCTACATGAACACTTATTTCTGGGAGTTTACCGACGCGGATATCGCTCGGCTCGGACTCTTCCTCGCGGTTGCCGTGCTGGTGGCGGTGGTGGCGACCCGTCCTGTCACGCGCCTGTCCGACAAGCGCCGCACGGCGATCGGAATCGCGGCGTTTCTCCTCGTCTGGGGGCCGCTGCCGGTGGCGGGACGGTTGCTCGGATTGCTTCCTGAGAACGGGAGCCCGATGCTCCTGCCACTGATTACGGTTCATCTGATGGTGTCGCTGATCCCGGCGGTGGCGATGGGGATTCTTCTGGGTTCGATGTTCATGGACACCATCGATGAGAGTGAACTGGAGACAGGTATCCGGCAGGAAGGTGTCTTTGGCGCTGCGAATGCTTTTGCCCTCAAGGCCGTCGGCGGGGTCGGGAATCTGATGGGCGGCATGGCGATTGAATGGATCGATTTCCCCTTGCAGGCCTCTGTGGCAACGGTTTCGCCGGAAAAGATCTTCTGGTTGGGCATCGTCGCGGGTCCGGGCATGATTCTCTTCTATGTCGCCGGATTCTTTTTCCTGACCCGTTACAGCATCACCCGAGAGCGTTATCTCGATATTCAGAAACAGCTTGAGGCGCGGCGCTCGAAATAGGACGCACCAAGCCCGGGGTTTCGGCGTCGATCGACTCGATCGGTTGCGCGCTTTGGTCCATACTATGGACATGATCGAGCGAATCCCCTTTGGCAAAACCGGGCATCAAAGTAGTCGAATTCTTTTCGGGGCCGCCGCTCTGGGGGGGATGAAGCCCGATCGGGCCGAGGGGGTTCTGGATTTGTTGCGGCAGTCCGGGGTGAACCATATCGACGTCGCGGCCTCCTATGGTGCGGCCGAAGATCGTTTGGCGCCGTGGCTGGAGCGCCACCGGGACGAGTTTTTCCTGGCGACCAAGGCAGGCGAGCGTGACGGCCCCGGGGCACGAGCGAGTCTGGAAAGATCGCTTGAGCGGATGAAGATCGACTCCGTCGACATGATCCAGCTTCATAATCTGGTGGATGAATCGGAATGGGAGCAGGCCTTTGCTCCGGGGGGAGCGGTTGAGGCGCTGGTAAAGGCGCGTGAGGAAGGGCTCTGCCGGTTTATCGGTGTCACCGGGCACGGGACTCAGGTGGCTGCCCGCCATCGACAAAGTCTGGAGCGATTTCCTTTCGACGCCGTCCTTTTACCCTATAACCCGATGATGATGGCCCAGCCGGACTATGCCGCAGATTTCGAGGCACTCGCCAAAGTTTGTGCAGAGCGCGAGGTCGCGTTGCAGACGATCAAGGCCGTCGCGCGACGCCGGTGGCAGGATGATGAGGCTCGCAAATTCAGTTGGTACGAGCCGCTACGCGACCCCGAAGACATCGCGATGCTGGTTGCCTGGGTGCTGGATCGCCCGGGAACCTTTCTCAATTCCTCGAGTGATGCGACCTTGCTTCCCGATATCCTGGGGGCGGCGGCGAATCGCCGCGAATGCCCGGCGCCGGCCGAGATCGAAGAACTGCAGGTCCGCGAGAAACTCGAGCCCCTGTTTTCACCGGGTGCCCTCGAGTCCATCTAGGGCGATCGGGGCTCACGCATTGCCCGTGGGGTTTACGCGTGCGAGATCCTCGCGCAGGGAACGTCCGGCCATCAGGAAGAAAATGGCCGCCGCGCTGCCGACCACGGCGGCGATCGTCAGGGCGATACGCAATCCATCCACACCGTATTCCGGTTCCAGCACCTCGCTGACGTAGCCGGCGACCAGCGGGCCGGCGCCGAGTCCCACGATATTGAGTACGGTGAGTTGCGTCGCGGCCGCCATGGATCGCATGCGGGGGGAGACCAGATTCTGGACCAGCGTCCAGAGCGAACTGACGTAGAGGTTGTTGAGCAGGTAGAACGGACAAAATACCGCGATAGCGAGAGGTGCACTCTCGGCCCATGCAAATGCCAGCGCGAAGGGTAGGGCGAGCAAGGAGCCCGCGGCTGAAATCCAGACGAACCAACGGGCATCTCGACGGGAGAGTCGGTCGGCGAGCAATCCGCCCAGGGTGACGCCGATCGCGCCGGAGATCGCGGCTGCGAGGCCGAACTGAATTCCCGCGTCTCGCCCGGAGAGTTCGAGGCAACGCCGCAAGAACGTCGCGCCCCATGACAGGATCGTATAGCCGAGGAAAGCCTGACAGGAGGCGGCGATCATGAGCAGGGGAAAGCTCCGTCGGGCAAAGAGGGTGCGCACAACCTCGCTCATCGCGGGGGTTTCGACTTCGACGGCTCCGTCGGAAACCCCCGGAGGTGGTTCGCGAACCGTCAGCCCCAGAACGAGAGCCACCGGAATTCCCACCGCACCCGCGATATAAAACGCAGCTCTCCAGCTGAAAGTTTCCAGCAGAATGCCGCCCAGCGCAAAGCCGAATCCCGTGCCGAAGAAGATGCCCCACCCGTAGATCCCGAGAGCAGTGGCGCGCCGTTCGGGTGGAAAATAGTCGGCAATCAGAGAGTGCGAAGGCGGCGTTCCGGCAGCTTCGCCAATGCCGACGCCAAAACGGGCGAACAGCAACTGGGGAAAGGTCATCGCGGCGCCGCAGAGTGCGGTCATGCCGCTCCATACCGCGAGCCCGACAGCGACCACATTCTTTCGCGAGGTGCGATCGGCAAGGCGCGCAAGCGGAAGTCCGGCGAGCGTATAAAAAAGAACAAAGGCGGGGCCCAGCAGCCACCCGAGCTGGGAATCGGTCAGGCCCATATCGGCCTTGACGTCCTCGGCGACCAGCGCCAGAACCTGCCGGTCGACAAAATTCAGGATGTAGGCGAGCAATAATACGATCAGAACAAAGCTGGAGTAGCCTGCGCTGGGCGCAAAGGGGGCGGGATTCTGCTTCGACATGCGGCAGGAGTAGAACAGTCTGTCGCGAGTTGCGAGCCGCAGCGGATTCTTCCGAAAAAAATCCTGTCGTGTTAATCGATACCCGTGTTGCTGCGGATTCTGAGTATATTGTCGATGCCTCTGGTTCTTTTCGGCACGGCAGCTCTTTTTGTGGACGGTCCGGAGGCAAAGTCCTTGCGGGCACTGCTGGCGTTGACTTTTGCCGGAGCTTCCCTCTATCTCCTTTTCTTCCACCGGTCGCGCCGAACCGGTTGCGCGGGCTTTTTCGGATTGCTGGGCCTGGTGCTGGTCTGGTGGGTGCAGATCCCGCCGCAGCAGGATCGACCCTGGATGGCGGACGTTGCCCATCCAGCCGAGGCTGTCATCGAAGGTTCACGCCTCACCATCCGCAATGTGCGAAACTTTCACTACCGAAGCGAGACGGATTTCGACGTGAACTGGGAGACCCGAACTTGGAATCTGGACCAGTTATTGGGCGTCAACCTGGTTCTGTCCTACTGGGGATCTCCCTATATCGCGCATACGATTATGAGTTGGGAGTTCGCCGAGGGCCCGCCGCTCGCAATCTCGATCGAGACCCGGAAGGAAGAAGGTGAGTCCTATTCCGCGGTGCTCGGGTTCTTTCGACAATATGAACTCTACTATGTCGTCGCCGATGAGCGTGATGTTCTCGGGGTTCGATCCAATTACCGGGGCGAAGACCTCTATATGTACCGCCTGAATCTGGATCCGGCGACGGCAAGGGCATTGCTGCTCGACTACGTGGAAGGGATCAATGCTCTCGCGGTCGATCCTGCCTGGTATAATGCAGCGGCGCAGAACTGCACGACGACCATTCGCGTTCATATGCAGCATGTGGGTCGCGGAAATTTTTGGGATCCTCGATTGTTGGTGAACGGACGAATCGACGAATTGGGCTACGAGCGTGGGGCGCTGGATGGGTCGCTTCCGATGGCGGAATTGCGGGCGAAAAGTCGTTTTGACGAGAAAGTCTCGGGCTCGCCACTGGACGGGGATTATTCTCGCAGGATCCGCGAGGGATTACCGGGTGGCTTTGCCGAACCACAGCCCTGAGGGGCTTGCGCAGGAGCGCGCAGACCCGCAATGTCTGGGTGTGGTACGCGCACATATTTCCTTGATACTCGCCTGTCTCGTTTTTCTGGCAGGATGCGGCTCTCCGGTAACGGCCCGTCGGGTTGGCCCGCGCGACGTTTATCAGCAGGACTCGGCCAGCGTTCTGGATTCGGGCGAGCCGAGTCGGTTCACCCGCATTGTTCTGAGCCGGGCGGCCCTCGATCCGATTTACGAGAAATCCCCGCGACTTGCTCTCTCGGGGCTGTATGGGCAGGCTCTGCGCAAACCTTCGCAGGACCAGATCCTCGCCCTGGCTGAAATCTCTTTTCTGATCGGACAGAAAAACGATGATCGCGCGGCCTATCTGGGAGCAGCTGTTTACGCCTATCTCTATCTCTTCGACCGTCAGGAAACCGCTCAGGATAAATGGGATCCGCGAACCAGGATCGCCGCAGATGTCTACAACCGAGCGCTACCGCGTGCGTTTCGCTCGGCAGAGACTGGCGCTTTCGAACCGATCGCCGGCGTCCGAAAACTCCCCGTGGGTGACATCCGGATCGAAGTCCCGCGGACCTCGGTGACCTGGCCCCATGGCGTCAGCTTCGACGTGTTTTTGCCGGCCGACGAATTTGAAGTGGAAGGATTGGCCGCCAGCTATCGTCGCCCCGGAATGGGCGCACCCTTGATTGCGGAGCGTCGCCCCGCGGAGCCAGGCTCCCCGGATCCCTTCCCGGAGAATCTGGCGATTCCCGCGACGGCATTTTTGCGAATCGAGGGGAGCCTGTCGGATGTGGCTGCGGGCACAGCGACGGGACGGTTGGAGTTGCTGGACCCTCTCAAGGAGGGCAGCATCGAAGTCCGCGGTGAGTCCGTGCCTCTCGAGGCCCAGACAACGACCGCCTATGCTCATCTGCTCGGGGAGAGCTCACCGCTCCGCCGGGAAATCGGGTCTTTTTTCGGGATCAACGAAGACGCCGAACTTGCTGGGCTCGGGATGATCGAGCCGTATGCGCCCGGCCGGATTCCGGTGATTCTGGTGCACGGAACGGCTTCGAGCCCGGGGCGATGGGCCGGTTTGGTCAATGAGTTGCGCAACGATCCGCAACTGGGCGACCGGTATCAATTCTGGTTTTTTACTTATAATAGCGGCAATCCAATCGTCTATTCGACGGCGCTGCTCCGCGAGTCGATCACAAGTCTTGTCGCGCGCCTTGACCCTGAAGGCGAAGACCCGGCGTTGCGCGAGATTGTTTTGATCGGCCACAGTCAGGGCGGCCTTCTGGTGCGTCTGGCGATTTCGGATTCGACAGTGATCGACTACAAGTCGCTGGGCCTGAATGTGCCCGGACCCGAAGATACGGACGTCGAGGGCGTGGTGGATCTGCGGGAGATTCTGATTTTCAAACCTCTACCGGAAGTGACGCGAGCGATCTTCCTGGCCACCCCTCATCGTGGCAGCTTTGTGGCCGGCGGCCGGCTCGGCAAGATGGGATCCGGGATGGTGCGGGTTTCGCAACGGATCGTGCAGTTGCCCTGGCAGTTGTTTGTGGTGCCGGCACAGGCTCTCGCGAAGGGGGATAATCCTTTCGAAGTGCAACCCGTGGGGGCCCTCACCGCGGTCGATAATATGGTGCCGAACAGTCGGTTCAACACGATCATGGCGGAAGTCCCGATGTCGAGTCGCGTGCCCGTACATTCGGTCATCGGGGTTCAGGGCGAAGGCTTTGCGAGGCGCGGAAATGATGGCGTGGTCGCCTACGATAGCGCCCATCTGGAGGCGGCGGAATCTGAAGTGATCATTCGTTCCAGCCATTCCCTGCAGTCGAATCCTCATACCGTGGCCGAAGTGAAGCGAATTTTGCTGCGTCATCTCGAGGCGCCCGATGGCAAGCAACCCCCCGCAAACGCAACCGAATCCGTTGCCCGATAGGGGCTTTACAGAGACCCACAGTGGCCCGATTCTGCCGGTTGTGCGGAAATGCTTTCCGAACCCCGGTCCTATGGTCTAGTCTCGATGATTCCGAGAGGGGACAGGTATGCACGATCTGGTAATTCGCAGGGGAAAAGTTGTCGATGGTTCAGGTGCGCCGGCGGTGGACGCGGATATCGCGATCGATGGAGAGACGATCGTGGCGGTCGGTGAGGTCACCTCGCCGGGAAAAATCGAGATCGACGCCGATGGCGATTTGGTGACTCCGGGTTTTGTCGACGTGCACACGCATTACGACGGGCAGGTCACCTGGGATCCGGAATTGCGGCCTTCGAGTTTCCATGGCGTCACCACTGTGGTGATGGGCAACTGCGGCGTCGGCTTCGCGCCTTGCGCGCCGGATCGTCGCGACTGGCTGATCGGATTGATGGAGGGCGTCGAGGATATTCCCGGGACTGCGCTTGCCGCCGGCATCCGCTGGAATTGGGAAACATTCCCCGAGTTCATGGATGCCGTCGAAGCCTCGCCTCTGGCGATGGACGTCGGCGTACAGGTCCCGCACGGCGCCTTGCGTGCGTATGTGATGGGCGACCGGGGTGCGGAGCTTGCGAAGGCCACACCTGCCGAGATCGAAGAAATGTCGGCTCTGGTATGCGAAGCGGTGGAGGCGGGCGCGCTCGGATTCACGACTTCTCGCACCGAGAAGCATCGCGACAAGGCCGGGCAGCCGACACCAAGTTTCGGGGTGGCGGGCGAGGAGTTGCAGGGCATTGCACGGGCCATGGGCAAAACCGGCAAAGGCGTCCTGCAGTTGATTGCCGATTTTCACGATTTCGAACCGGAGTTCGCCATGATTCGAGGCATGGCGGAGGTTTCCGGCCGACCCCTCTCGATGACGATCGAACAGGATGATCGCCATCCGGAAATCTGGAAAAACGTGCTCGAAGGCATCGCGGCTGCGGCTCGCGACGGGTTGCCGATGCGGGGGCAGGTGCCGGCCCGTGCGACCGGTGTCGTCATGGGTCTCGATGTGACGCTGCACCCCTTTCTTCTGCACCAGACGTTCTACGAGCTTGCCGACAAACCTCTGGCGGAGAGAGCCGCAGCACTCCGCGATCCGGAGTTTCGGTCGCGCTTGCTGGCGGAAACGGTCGAGATCGATCCGTCCACAATTGTGGGGGTGCTATTCGGCAGTTTTGGCAAGATGTTTCGGTTGAACGATCCGCCCGACTACGAACCTCATCCTTCCACCAGCGCCGCAGCGGAGGCGACCCGGCGAGGGGTAACCCCGCAGGAGGTTCTGCTCGATTGGCTCTCCGAGGAAGACGGGAACGCGCTGCTGTATTTTCCATTGATGAACTATCTCGATGGGGATCTCGAGATGGTTCGAGAAATGCTCACCCATCCGCAGGCATCTTTCGGACTGAGTGATGCCGGCGCGCATTGCGGCACCGTCTGCGACGGGAGCTTTCCGACGACAATGCTGACGCATTGGGTACGTGATCGCGCGCGGGGCGAGAAGCTGCCCTTGGAGTGGGTGATCCAGAAGCTGACGCGCGGGGGGGCTGATTTGGTGGGACTGAAGGACCGCGGACTGCTCGCGCCCGGCATGAAGGCTGACGTGAATGTGATCGATTTCGATGCGCTGGCTTTGCACGCGCCGCAGGTCGTGCGTGACTTGCCGGCCAACGGACGTCGCTTGCTGCAGCGTGCCAGCGGCTATCGCTACAGCGTGATCAGCGGCGAAGTGGCTTTTATCGATGGCGAGGGCACCGGAACGAGGCGGGGTCGGTTGCTGCGCGGTGCCCGCCCGGATCCGCGGGCATAGAATGCGAGGGCGTGTCGAGGCAATCCTGATTGCGTTGGTTCTGGCGGGATGTGGGGGATCGAGTTCGCCTGCGCCGCATATCACGCTGGCCAATCTTAATTTTCTGCACGGTATTTTTTGCCCGGCCGAGAGTGCATCGTGCCGACTGGAGGATCGATCGGAACTCCTGGCGGCGTGGGTGCGGGACGCCGGGTGCCCTGACGTGGTGACGCTGCAGGAGATTTTTCCCCCTTCCGTCGACCTCCTCGAGAGCTGGGCGGCGACGGTTTGTCCCTTCCCTTATGACGTCGTGCAAGGCGACGTTTTGCTGAGAGTGGACGACGAAACCGTGCTTTCGCGTTATCCGATTCTGCAAGCGGACCAGTTGCGGCTCTTTGGCGAGTTTCGAGCCGTCTTGCATGTGCAGGTGGACCATCCGACCGGGCCGGTCGACGTCTTCTCCACGCACCTTGCCTCTGGTGCTGATGGCGGCAGGGATCGCTGCGATGCCATCGACTGTCCGGCCGTCTGTGAGGATGCAGGGGCCGGAACCCGCAGGGAGTGCCAGGCGGTCCAGATGGCCCAATGGATTGAAGAACGCCATGAGGGACCGAATCCGGCGCTTGTTGCGGGTGATTTCAATGCCCGCCCGGGCAGTTTTACCTATCGACAATTTACCGAACGTGGCTGGGCTGATGCGTATCTGGAGGCTGGTCACCCGGAGTGTGATCCGACAACCGGTATCGGCTGCACTGCCGGTCGCGAAGACGGCAGCCTCGAAGGTCTGGAATCGCCGGCGCTCGGGGAGTCGGTTCGCATCGACTTTATTTTCGTGGTGCCGAGCCTGCCGGGCGCCGGATGTTCCGGCAGGATCGAGCCGGCCGGTGATCCGGACGGAGATGGCGCCAGAACGGCTCTGTTTGCAGACGCACCAAATCCGTTTGCTCCGACGTGCGGTCCGCTTCCGAATCCGGTTTGCTGGCCGTCGGATCATGTCGGCGTCCAGGTCGACTTGCAGTGTAATTAAGTAGAGGGAAAGAGGACAGAATTCATGGCAGAGTACGATCTTCTCGTGCGAGGGGGCACGGTTGTCGATGGAACGGGTGCGGCTGCATTCCGCGGGGATGTGGGCGTGCGTGGCGGCCGTATCGTGGATATCGGTGCCTTGAAGGGGCAGGGGGCTCGCGAGGTGGATGCCGAAGGTGCGATAGTCGCTCCCGGGTTTGTCGACATTCACACGCACTACGACGCACAGGTGTTCTGGGATCGGATGATGACGATTTCGCCCTGGCATGGAGTGACGACCGTGATTCTCGGGAACTGTGGCTTTGGTGTGGCACCGACCAAGCCACGTGATCGCGATTTGATCCTGCGGACCCTCGAGAACGTCGAGGGAATGTCGCTGGATGCTCTGCAGGCAGGATTGGGTGCGGAATGGCCTTTCAGCACGTTCGGAGAATTCCTGTCGGCGATCGAGTCTCGCGGTACGGCGATCCATGTCGGCGCCATGGTCGGGCATACCCCGATCCGGACCTGGGTGATGGGAGAAGACGCCGTGTCGCGCGAAGCGAGTCCCGAAGAGATCGAGGAGATGCGGGTTCTGGTTGCCGCTGCCCTCGCGGAGGGAGCGCTAGGCTTCGCGACCTCGAAGGCACCGACTCATGTAGGTTATGATGGCAACCCGGTCCCCAGCCGGATGGCGGCACACGAGGAAATTCTCGCGCTGGGGGATTGTTTGCGAGAAGCTGGCAAGGGCACCTTCCAGTCGACGATCGGGCAGGGCCTCCTTTTCGATGAGTTGGCTGAAATTCAGCAGCGGATCGGGCGTCCGGTGACCTGGACCGCGCTGCTCGGCGGCTTGTTCGGCCCCGATGGGCACCGCAAGGTGCTGGAGAAAACCGCAGAGCATCAGGCCGCCGGAATCGAGGTCTATCCGCAGGTAACGGGTCGACCCTTGATGCTCGAATTTGATATGGGCGCCCCGTTTCCCTTCGGCAGTATCCCGGCGATGAAGCCTGCATTTGCGGCCGACAAGGCTGGCAAGATGCGCCTGTACTCGGACCCTGATTTCCGTGCTGCATTCGAGGAGGCCACCCAAAAGACCATCGGGATTTTCTCGATGGATCATATGTGGGTGTCGCGACACCCGACCGATGACAGTCTTGCAGGAGTCTCGGTGACGGATGTGGGCGCGCGAAAGGGACAGTCGCCGGTGCTGGCCATGTTGGATCTCGCCCTCGAGACAGAACTGGCGGTCTCCTTCCGAATGGCGGTCGCCAATCGGGACGAGGACGTCGTTGCCGAGTTGTTGTCGGACAAAACCGTGGTTTTGGGACTCTCGGATGCGGGCGCGCACGCCAGCCAGCTTTGCGATGCCGGTGCCTCGACGCACCTTTTGGGCCACTGGGTGCGAGAGAAAGAGGTCCTCTCGATGGAGGAGGCTGTCCGCAAGCTCACCTCCGAGCCCGCCGATCTCTTCGGCCTTGCTGATCGCGGTCGAATCGCACCCGGTCAGACGGGCGATCTGGCGATCTTTGATCCGGCAACGGTTCGGTGCGGCGAACTGGAGCGCGTGCATGATTTTCCCGGAGGCGCCGATCGATTGATTGCACCGGCTGAAGGAATGCGGGCGGTGGTGGTCGCCGGCGAAGTTTTGCGCGAAGAGGGCGTGGATCAAGTTGACCCGGAAGGTGCCTTGCCCGGGCGGGTGGTGCGCTCATGAGCGCACCGGAGTCGCCCGATCTCGCGCCCGAACTGGTAGAAAGCCTTTTACGGTCTCTGAAAAGTTGGGACCCACGAGCCTCGGTTCCGCTCGCTCTGGACTATATGGAACACGGCGACCCGGATGCCTTGAACGGATTCGACGCGCTGGCTCGCAAGAATCCGGCTGCCGAGCAGATGCTTGCGGACCGGTATTTGAGCCCTTCGCCGGATGTCGATGCGCTCCGTAATCTGCCGGAGGGAACCCTCGGTCGAACCTTTGCCCATTATCTGGACGATAACGAGCTCGATGCCAACCTGCTGCGCGAATCCGCCTTCATTCCGGCCCATCGAGCGCGTGGCGAAGACGTTGGGCACCTTGCCGAGAGAGGCTTTCAGCTGCACGACCTTTTTCACGTACTCACAGGGTTCGATACAACGCCGCTCGGCGAGGTTCGTGTGGTCAGTTTTACGGTAGCGCAAACGCCGGCACCCTATCCTGCGATGATCATTGCCAGCCGGCCTTTGCAGATGGTCCTCTATCAGCCGGAACTGCTGCCGCCCGTGATGGATGCGATCACCGAAGGTTGGGCGCTGGGCCGTCGCGCGAAGTGTCTTCTGGGAGTACAATGGGAAGACCATTGGGGCGACTCGCTCCTCGAACTGCGCCAGAAGTTCCAGCTGGACTGAGCGGTCAGGCCCGTTTGGGGCGGTTTGGCGGGGCGGGGTTGGTCCTGCGGCATGGATTGTGACAGGGGGAGATATGAACAAAAGTACTTTTGCAGGTTTGGCAGTGCCCATCGTGATGATCGTTCTGGTTTTGGTGGGAAGTCGGTTCTATGAGAGCGTCCCGCCGGGGCACGTGGCTGTGGCGACGCTTTTCGGCGATGTCCTCGAGGATCCTTATGAGGCCGGGCTGCATATTCCGGTCAACCCCCTCTACGATTTCCGCTCCTATGATGTGCGCGAAAAGACACACCTCGAGAAGGCTCAGGTCCCCAGTCAGGATCAGCTCCAGACGCAGGTCGATGTGAGCGTGCAGTATAATATCATCCGCGAAGATACCCCTCGGATTTTGAGGGAGACCGGGACCTTGACGGATGTGCTTCGGGTGCAACTTGTTCCGAAGCTTCGCTCGTTGATCCGGGAGCAGGGCAAGACCGTGCGGCGAGCAGAAGATTTCTTCCTCGAAGAGACTCAGGAAAAACTGCAGGCGGCTATCCTTCTGGGCATGCAGGAGTACCTGACCCCCAAGGGTGTGCAGGTAGATGCGGTCCTGATCCGTGATATTTCGCTGCCGCCGTTCATCGCCAAGGCGATCGAGGAGAAAAAGGAACGGGAACAGGAAGTCGAAAAACAAAAAGCCGAACTGGAAAGGTTCCGAACCGAGCAGCAACAAAAGATCGCCCAAGCGCAAGCCGAAAGAGGCGCGGCCGAAGAGGAAGCCGCGATGCGTCGAGTCCTCGCCGATGCGCGAGCGTATGAGATTGCCAGTATCAATAAAGCGATCGGTGATAACCCGAACTACGTGAAATTGCAGGCCTTGCAGGCGCTCGAGTCGATTTCCAAGGACCCGGCTGCCAAGGTTTATTTCCTCAATTCCGACAGTCCTACGCCACTGCCGTTGATGCACCTTGGCGAGGACAAATAGCCACTGGAAGAATATCGGCGCAACGGGCCTGGTCGGGCCCGTTGTCCTCGCCGTGCGTTTGGTATTTTGCGCCGAGATTCTTTCGTGCACTCCGCTCAGGGTGCTGATAGGCTTTTGCCCATGGATTTTGATCTCGGTCCCGAAGAGCTGAAGTTTAAGGATGAAGTCCGCACGTTTTTGGAAAGTGTGGCTTCCCCGGAGATTTTCGATCCCCAAGGCGAGCAGTTATCACAAACCGTCGACACGCCTGCGAAACGCCGCTTTATCCAGCAGTTGGGGGAAAACGGTTGGCTCGGCATGTCCTGGCCCAAGGAATATGGCGGGCAGGCGCGGTCGGGAATCTATGATTTCATTCTCTGCGAGATGCTTGCTCGGTTTGGTGCACCGCAGCCCGGGAAATCGGTCGGCAAGGTCGGCAAGACCCTGATTCGCCATGGCTCCGAGTTTTTGAAGAATAAATTCCTCCCCAAGATCATGCGCGGCGAGGTTGAGTTCGCCATCGGCTACAGCGAGCCCGGCGCCGGCTCCGACGCCGCAAGCATGCAGCTGAAAGCGGACAAGGTCGGCGATGGCTGGATGCTCAACGGCCAGAAGACCTGGACGACATCGGCACATTTTGCAGACTGGTATTGGGTAGGGGCGCGCACGGATCCCGACAACAAGCATCGCGGCATCACGTTGTTTCTGATCCCGATGGATCATCCCAACCTCAAGATCGACCCCATTGATACGATCGGCGACGAGCGTACGAACGCAGTTTTTTTTGATGACGTCTTCGTGCCCGACGACCATGTTGTCGGCGAGGTGGGACAGGGCTTCATTTACGTCTGTGAGGCACTTGATCTCGAACGCTTCACCATGATGCCGATTGGGGTTCTGGAGAAGAAGGTCGAGGCGATCGTTGATTGGGCGCGAACGTCGACGCGGGATGGCAAACCCCTTCAGGAAGATAACGAAGTTCGCCGGCGGGTCGCGCAAATCGCGACGGAACTACAGGTCTCGAGGAATCTCCAGCGGTTGGTGGTGTCCAAGGCTTTGCGGGATGCTATTCCGACGGTGGAGGCATCCTACTACAAGCTCTTCATGAACGAGAGCGGTCAGCGAGCCGCAAATGCGGCCTTGGACATGATGGGCCCGGACGCGGTTCTGCGCCCCGACTCAGACGAGGCTCCGATCGACGGCCGGTTCGAGCGGAGCTACCGCTATACGGTCGTGGATACCATCGGTGGCGGTGCCAGCGAGATCCAGAAAAATATCATCGCGACTCGCGGTCTCGGTCTGCCACGAAACTTCTGATCGTTTACGCGAGGTTCGCCGGACTTCGGTTGGGTGGTGACGGCCGCGGGGCCAAGAGGTCGAGAAGCCCCCTCAGGTATCGTCGGGACTGCGCAGAAGCACCTTCGCCATGCCTCGAAATCCGGGAACTTGTTTCCATTCTTCGCTCCCCGAGACCAGTTCGAGTCGCGGGAATCTCGCGAGCAGGGCACCAATGGCCTCCTGTGCCTCAATTCGGGCAAGGTGGGAGCCGACACAGAAATGCGCGCCGCCGCCGAACGAGAGATGCTGGGGATCGTCGCGGTCGACCAGGAATTTCTCGGGCTCGCGATGGACGGCGGGGTCTCGGTTGGCCGCCGACAGCATCACGGTCATCGACTCACGGGCACCGACCTCAACACCCTTGATGTCCATCACCTCGGGCGTGATTCGACCGGTCACGGTGACGGGAGGGTCGAAGCGGAGCATCTCCTCGACGGCGTTGGGCAGCAGTTCGGGGTTTTCCTGAACCACGGCCAGTTGCTGAGGGTGTTGCAGAAGTATGCGTACGCCATTGCCGATCAGGTCGGAGGTGGTGACATTGCCGGCGACCAGCAAGAGATTACACATCGTCAGAATTTCCTCTTTGGTAAAGCGGTCGCCGTCTTCCTGGGCATGGACCATCTGTCCGATCAGGTCGTCGGTGCCTCCACCCTGGCGGTGTTCGATCTCCTGAGCGAAAAGTTCGCGCAGGCTTTCGACGGCCGCCGCCCCAGGTTCTTGCAGGCTCGGGTCGAGCGCCCCTGTGAAGAAAGCGGCGGACGCCGTCTCGGACCATTCCTTGAACTGATTTTGTAGCGCCGGGTCGATGCCCAGAATCTTGGCGATCGCGACCGCCGGCAATGGTCCGGCGAGCGCATCGATCAAATCGAATTCTCCCTTGTGGTCGGGTTGAATCGCGGCCACGAGCGTTTTGGCGATTTCGCGGATCATCGGACGTTTTGCCTCGACTTTTCTCGGGGCAAAGGAGGGCGCCACCAGCTTGCGAAGTCGCTGGTGGTCGGGATCATCGAGAAAGAGCATCGAAGGCTCGGAATCATCCGGAGGACGAAATTGCTGGACGCTATCTTCGGGGTTGGCTTTGCGTGGGTCGACTCCGAGGCTGTGGTCGCGGATAATCTCGCGCGCGGACTCTTCACTCGAGATGACCACCTGATTAAATTCGGAGTCGCGATGGACCGGGCATAGCTCACGCAGATCCTTCAGGCGCGGGTGCGGGTCCCGGCGAAATTCTTCGTCGAAAGGTGTCAGCCGCAGCCCCAAAGGAATTTTTCTCGATTCGTTCTCGCTCGCCATGGAATTTCGGTATCATCCGATGGAGTCGTCCGCCTAGGGCGATTCATGAGAAATCGTATGAAACGACGAATTGCGATGGTCACTGGTGCAAGCCGAGGTATCGGCAAGGCTTCAGCGCTGGCTTTGGCGTCGGCCGGCTTTGCTGTAGCCATCACGGCGAGGACTCGGCTGGAAGGCCAGGGGCGGGTCTCGGGTTCCTCGTCTGTGCGGCCGAAAGAGGTCCCGGTTGCGGGAAGCCTGGAGACGACGGCCGCGGAGATTCAGGCACTTGGAGGCGAGGTCCTCGAGATTCCGATGGACCTGCTGGACCTGGCGCAGGTGGAGCAGGCCGCCGAGCGGGTCGCGGAAATCTGGGGGCCGGTAGATATTCTGGTCAATAATGCGATCTATCAGGGGGCAGGCAGAATGGACCGCCTCGAGGATATTCCTGTGCGGGAGTTCCGAAAATTACTCGAAGGCAATTGCGTGGCGCCTTTGGAGTTGATGCGGAAACTTCTGCCCGGAATGTTGCGGGCCGGCGGTGGGACCGTCATCAATATGACTTCGCGGTCGGGGCACGCCGATCCGCCCGGACCGGTCGGGCAGGGTGGTTGGGGCTATGCCTACGCCGCTTCCAAGAGTGCGTTGCATCGGATGGTGCCGATTCTGCACCACGAGCATGCTGCCGACGGGATTCGAGCCTTCAATATCGACCCCGGTTATACGCCGACCGATACGATGCGCGCCCTGCGCGGGGCCAAAACAGATCTGGATGCGGTCTGGGACGGAGCGCCGCCGGAAGTGACTGCGGCGGTCATAGTCTGGCTGGCGACGGCGCCCGAGGCCGCGGCGCGCTCGGGAAGTACGATCCATAGCCATCGTGTCTGTGCCGAGCTGGAGTTATGGCCCGGTTGGGACGGAAAGAAATACCATCGGCCGGCGCCAGCATCTGGAGAGTAACACCGAGTTCTCCTCTGATATGGTGGTTCGGTCGGCTTTCTGGAGCGTCCAGTGCGGCGCTAGACCGCTTGCGGTGGAGGTGATGCTATGGCGTCGAGCACCTGGCGCCAGACCCCCTGATTCTCAGGGCGTTGTGTCGCCGGTCAAGGAGCCCAAATGAGACGAAGCCCCGAAGAAGCCACATCCGAGTTACAGGCCGCCTGGGACGATATGATGGCGAGTCTCGGGGAGGCGCGCGATTGTCTCGATGTTCCCGATCGAATGCCGGCGCCGGCCTCGGACCGCATGCTCGCGGAGGGCTACCGCTATTTGATGGGTTATCTGCATGCGGCAATCGAGAGAGCCTTTCATAGTGATCCCCAGCAGCCCCAATTTCATAATGCCTTGTCGCCGATCACTCGGGCAACGATCGATAATGCGGATGCGATCTACTTTTATGCCGCGATTGACGGGCGGGAGAGTTATTTGGTCCGTGGTCAAACCGGGGACCATGCGCATTGGCGCGATCCGGGTGCGGTTTGCACGGCGCCCAAAGCCCCGCACTATATGATTTTTGAAGCGAGCGAGGGAGTCCTGGCGGGTGATTCAGGTGACCTGACCGAGTTGATGCCGGGCACCAAGGCTCAGACGGGTCGTCTGGATTCGTCGACAATCGAAGTCGCGTTGGATGGGTCGTTCGAAATCCTCTTCGCGCCCCGGCGTCCCGCCGATTGGACGGGCAATTTCGTATCGACGTTCCGGCATATGGATAGCCCGCATCCCACCGATCCGGAGCGCGGCCCGGAGCGCTTCGCCGATTATATCAGCGGCCGGCAGCTGTTCTACGATTGGAGTATCGAGGAGGCGATCCATCTGGAGATTTCCTGTCTCGACAGGGTGGGGCAGGTCCCGCCCATCTATTCGACGGATCGCGCGGCCGCGGAACTGCGGCGTTGCGGCCAGACAGCCCGGAACCAGATCCAGTTCTGGAATGCTTTCTGGACAATTCTGATGGGAACCTACGGCGAGCGCCCCGGGACTTTGCCCGGCATCGGTTTTCGCCGAAACGAGTTCAACCAGATGAACGTTGCCGGTCTCGCCACCGGGGGGGGCATGAGCACGAATTTATACGCGGGCACCATCGCGGCGCTCGGTCCGGACGAGGCTTTGATCGTGGAGAATCAGATTCTTGAAACGCCGCAGTATGTAGGTCTGCAGCTGGGCAATCTGTGGGGTGAATCGCTTGAGTACGCGCATCGAGTCGGAAGTCGCAACGGTGCTCAAGCGCGTGTCGATACGGACGGTCGACTTCGCTGGGTGATCGCGCATGGCGATCCCGGGGTGCAGAATTGGGTAGATACCAGCGGGCATCCGGAAGTATTCGTGGCGCCTCGTTGGGCGTATTCCCAAACGCCCGAGAAGAAAGATTGGCCGCAGGTCAGGTGTCGCAAGGTTCCCTTTGGCGAGGTCAGAGATCATTTACCGAAAGATACGCCGACTTTTTCTTCGGAGGAGCGACAGGCTGAAATCAAAGTCCGGCAGCGGCATGTCCAACAGCGCTTCCGCTGCTTTTGAACTCGATGGTTATCCCGATCCGTCCTGCTTGAGGAACGCGAGGAGCTTCCCTGCGAGTTCTGTCTGCCGCCCGGTCGAGAAGAAATGTCCGCCCGTATAGCGCGCGACATCAGGCTCCGAATACGCGGCGATGGCTTCTTCGACAAGCGCTGGCGCGATTTCGGGATCATCGGTCGCGTAAGCAAATTGGACAGGCGTGCCAGCCCGTGCAATGGCCTGATGATCGGCCAGTCGATCGCCAAGCAAGTCGCCTGTCAGCATGGAGAGCAGACCTTTCTCGGTGCCGATGACTGAAAACTGTTCGCGAAAATGATCAAAAACCGCTTGTCCACGGGGATCGTCGACGTCGACGGCCTCGCCCCGTTGGATCATTTTGGGCGTGAGCAGGACGCGCATCAGGAATCTGTTGAGGAGAGGAATTCGACCGATGGCCACCAACGGAGAGGTCGCGCCACGGATCAGCGGTACCTGATATCCGATTGCGGTGACTCGGTCGGGATGGGCAGCTCCAAACCGTGCGGCAATCGCACCGCCCAGAGAGATCCCGTAGAGCACGGCGCGATCGACCTGAAGGTGGTCAAGCAGTTCGAGGAGTTGGCGCCGCATGCAGTCCATGTCGAGAGGGATGCGGATGCGATCCGAGAAGCCGCGGCCATATTCATCGTACGCAACGACCCGATAGCCTCCCTGCAGGAAAGGCTCGTAGTATTCTTCGTAGGCAACAGAGCCGAGTGTTGCCCCATGAATGATCACCAGCACGGGAGCCTCCCGCGGGCCAAGGTCGCGGAAGGCAGTGGTGCCGTCGCTCAGGACCGCGGTGTCGTAAACCGAATCCTCGCGGAACTCGGTGGCGGTGATGGTCTCGCGGTTGGCGCGAATATGCACCACAAGGAGAGCAACGCCTGCGAGTGCGAGAATCAGGATCGGAGCGCTCATCGTCGCATCTCGATGGTGCGAGAATCTCCGATATGCCTCTCGACCATTGACCAGAATGCCCCGCGCGCGGATTGCAGGCGGTTCAGGTCGTCGCGGGCCAGTCGAGCGCTGGCCGGCGAGATGGGTCGAGCGGCCCGGGCCTTCATATGGACCTCGGCCACCCGTTCCATCAAGACGAACGCACCGACAGCGGCGTCGACGCGATTGCCGACGGTCAGGAGCCCGTGGTTGCGGAGAATCACGGCGCGGTGTGCGCCCAGCGCCTTCGCAATCCGTGTTCCCCCGGCCGTACTCATGATCTGAACCTCTTCGTCATCGAAAAGCGCATGGTCTTCGAAAAAAAGCGTGGACTCCTGCGAGATCGGCTCGATCGCTCGGGCTTCTGCGGAAAAGGGCGTGCCCCATCCGGTATGCACGTGGCAGGCGCTGGTGACTTCGGGGCGCGCCAGCAGGATCGGCTGATGGATGAAATATCCTGCCCTATTGATGTCGCCTTTACCGTCAATGATCTCGCCACGATCGTCGACCAGAACCAGATCGTCGATCGTGGCCTGATGATAGGAGACGCCGAGGCGTAGCATCCAGAAAGCATTGGTATGCTCCGGGTCACGCGCGCTGATATGGCCGTCGCCGAGATCGCCCCATCTCTGGGCGGCAAGAAGCCGATAGCCAAGGGCGACTTGTCTCAGGCGACTCGCGCGGAGATCGCCGAAGTTGGGTGAATTCATCGATCCGGACTCCTGCATATCGCTTCTTTAGCTGGTGCAGACAGAGGTTCGCCATGCCGAGCGAAAGGACGCCATAAAGAAGATTTTTTCAAGCCAAATTAGATGCTGGGAGGGAACGGCGCCTTAGGGTACCTGTTGGGGACGACGATGCGTAAATATATCATTCTTGTCGCGATGTTTTTCCTTCTGGGCTCGGGCGCCGCTGGCGCGAACCAGCCGAATATCGTTTTGTTTATTGGGGACGACCACGGCTGGGACCATGCCGGGTTTCTCGACCATCCATTCGCTTTGACGCCGAACCTCGACGAGCTTGCGGAGTCCGGCACCGTTTTTACAAATGCGCACAATACGGCCAGTACCTGTTGGCCGTCGCTGCGAATCTTTTTTGTCCGGGATGCATTCTGTCCAATGGATGCAGCGGCTGGGCTCCATCGAAGCTGCCTCGGGTGATATCCCATATCGTCGCGAGTCGGCACACTTTCGTACCTTGCCCCGCGAGCTGGCACGTCGAGGCTACGTATCTTTCGAGGGTGGAAAGTTTTGGGAGGGCACCTATCTGGACGCAGGCTTCACCTCCGGGATGGCGACATCGTGCTGTTCGGGTTTCTTTTCCAGTGTCGGCGACCAATTCGGGCGGGAGGGCATAGGTCCTTTTCGCGATTTCCTCGATACCACGGAGGGCGCTCCCTTCTTTGCCTGGCTGGCACCGAAGCTGCCGCATAGCCCATTCAATGCGGCGGATACCTATAGGGCTCGTTTTTGGGGCCTGGGCCTTTCAAATTGGACGATCGAGTATCTCGCGAATTTATTGTGGATGGATGATGTCCTTGGCGAGGTCCTCGCTGAGCTGGAAAGTCGCGGACTGCACGAAAATACCTTGATTGTCTACGCCTCGGATAATGGATGGCAGTTGGGCAGTCCGGGTGCCGCTCTGGGCGGGCAGCCCAGAGGCAAGACGAGCATTTACGAGCAGGGTTTTCGAACGTCTTTGGTGTTTTCATTGCCGGATACGGTTCCGGCAGGTGTGCTTCGGGACGATCTGGTGTCCATGGTTGACTTGTTCCCGACGCTGTTGGACTTCGGGGGCCTGCCGCAGGTTTCTGGTCGCTGGGGAAGAACGCTTCTTCCGAATATTGTCAATGGGACACCCACCGGCACGGATCATCTGGTTGGCGAGGCGGAAGTTCGTTTGAATGGGGAGCCTGCTGCCACGACTCACCACTTTGTTCGAGGGTTGGATTGGCGATACGTGCATAATAGCGACGGCACCGAGGAAATCTATTCGATCAACGAGGACCCTGACGAGCTGAGCAATCAAATCGCTGAGCGGAGTGATATCCTCCCCGAGGCTCGGGCAGCCGTTGCCGACTTTGAAAACAAGCTGAGCACTCCGGCAGCATTACTGGACGTGGCCGGTCGTTTTGTTGATGTCGACGCAGAACCTGTCGCTGGTATTGGGCTCCAATTGAAAGGACGGAGTCCAGAGGGGCGACTGCTGAAGTTGCGTACCATTACTGGACCATCGGGCTATTTCCGTTTCCCCAACTTGCCCCATGGGACTTATACGCTCTCCAGCCGTCGCCGGTTCATCCAAAGGGGGGAATTGGTCTATCGGGGGCAGGCCGAGCGTCGGCTCGAGATCAGTTTGCCGTGGGCACAGCACGGAGCTTACCTCCCACTGGTCGGGAATCCTCGCTCCGAAATGGAGCGGCCAGGCCAGATTGGTTTGCAAGGGCAGGTTGTGGACCAGAACGGGTTGCCTGTCGCGGGCGCGATGCTTTCGACGCCGGTTGGTTATGGGCGGTGGCTGGACGTGCTTAGTGATCAGGAAGGCAAGTTCGATTTCGATTTTTTGAATCCCGGGGTGGCACGCATTCGCGTGTCTCGTGGCCCTGTTCGAGGAAGCAAGGTTGTGAGCGTCGAGATCGGAGATGAATCTCCTGCCCCAATTGTGATTCAGGTCAAGCGGCGCCGATAAAGGGTCGATTGCACCCGAGCACGGGTGGTCGGGTGGGTAGCGGGTTGTATCCAGACGCGGAACTCGGCAACATGGGGCAATGATTAACCAATGTCCGTCTCCGTCTCCGTCTCTCACCCGATTTTTGGTCGCAACCTTAAGCCTTGGTCTGGCCGCTTGTTCCGGCTCCTCAAGCGCGGATACCGAATTTTTCGATGTTCCGGGGCCTTATGTGGCCGGTGTGACCACTTTGAATCTAGCGGATCGTGAGGTCGAGATCTGGTATCCGGCGGATCCCGGCGCCGAGGCGGGCGTGGACCGCGAGGAGTATTTCATCCGCTCATGGTTGCCCCCGGTGATCGATGGCTTGCTCGACCCCGATGCGAACCCTCCTTTTGTGGAGGAGGCCTACCGCGACATCGAGGTTTCGGGCGATGCGCCGTTCCCCACCACGATCTTCGCGCATGGCTATTCTGCCTTTCGCACCCAATCGACTTTCATGACGGCCCACCTCGCTAGTTGGGGTTTTGTCGTGGTCTCCGTGGACTACCTCGAGCGCGGTCTTGCCGCAGCACTTGGCTTTGCTCCGGATATGCCGATGGACGATGTGGTGGTCACCCGGATGGCTGTGGACGCTCTGGTGGAAGCATCCGGCACGCCCGGGCATTTGCTGGAGGGACTGGCGGTGACCGACGGCCTCGTGATCGTGGGCCACTCGGCCGGCGCTGGCACAGCGACGCGATTTGCGTCGGAAGCTGATGTTCTGGCCTACGTGCCGATGACTGGCGGTGGCAGTCGATCCGGTAATTTCCCGGATCGCCCCTCCTTGTGGATCGCGGGGGCCATCGACAAATCGGTCGGCCTGCAAGGGTTGCGAGATGGATACGCAGCCGCTCCGGGGCCGAAGCGCTTTCTGATCCTCGAGAGAGGCGGCCACCTTGCTGTCTCCGACCTCTGTGCGATCGGGGATGAGGATGGCGGGATCATCGATATTGCCGAACGCGCCGGGCTGCCGGTGCCTGAAAACATCGCGCGACTGGGCACCGATGGGTGTCAGGAAGATGCCCTCCCGGTGCGAGAAGGCTGGCCGATTGTGAACCATGCCGTGACTTCCTTTGTTCGCGAGTTGTTCGGCATCGATTCGGTTGCTCGGGGCATGGGCGAGGACCTTCTGGGTCATTTCCCGGATGTCGGACTGGAGTTCGAGCAGGCGGGGAACTGACGACGCACGTGGCAAGGCGAATCACGACGGGGGTCGTCTGGCCGCGATTGCTGCTGGGGGCTTTGTGCTTCAGCCTGGCGTTGGGTTGCACTCGGAGTGAAACGCTGGAGTTGCCACCGGCAGGTGCCGAACAGACGGAAATGAAACCGCTGGGCTCGATCGCGGAGGCATCCCTCAAGGTGTTCCTCGGTATGAGCGCCTGGCTGGAATTGCAGTCGGGTTACGTGGCTGCGTTCGCCCGTGACGGGGTTGTCGTTTCAGCGGTGAGTGCCGGCTATGCCGACCGCGAGGCGGGACTGCCGATGCGCATCGATACTCGATTTCGGCTAGCTTCAATGACCAAGCCGGTGACCGCGGTCGCCGCCATGATCTTGATCGAGCAAGGTCGCTTGCAACTCGAAGCACCTGTCGCCGAGTTTATTCCGCAGGCGGCTGATCTGCGCGTTGCCACCAGCAAGGATCTTCGTCCCGACGGCACATTTCCGACAGAGCCGCTGAGGCGCCCGCTGACGGTTCGCGATCTGCTGATGTTCCAATCCGGTATCGGAGCCAAGGATGAGGATTCCGACCTCGGTCGGGTTTGGGCCTCGAATGATATTTATGCCGGATCGGGTTCGTTGGGCGATCGGGTGGTGCGTCTCTTGTCCGCGCCTCTCTATGAACAACCCGGTGAGCGCTGGCGATATGGTTGGTCCGCCGACGTTCTCGCCCGCGTGGTGGAGGTCGCGGCCAACAAGCCTTTTGACGAGTTTCTCCGCGACCAGATCTTCTTGCCGCTGGGGATGGAGCATACCAGTTTCCTCCCGCCGACCGACCGGCGCGAGGGGATTGCAGCGATGTATACTCAAAATGCTGATGGGGAGCTGGAATTGGTGCCGATGCCCGCAAGTGATGCGCCCTTCTGGACACCCGGCGGGAGCGGACTGGTTTCCACAGCAGGCGATTATCTTCGATTCGCTCTGATGTTGTGGAATGACGGGGCTTACGATGGGACCCGGATCCTTTCCGCCAGCACCGTCCGCGAGATGACGACAGCTCATATCACCGAGGGCGTTTTGGTCGAGGAGGGCATCGACGGCCTCGGCTGGGGCTACGGCCTGGCCGTAGTGGTTGATGCGGACGCGTCCCCGATGATCGATGAGGACGGCGATTTCTTCTGGTCGGGCTATTATGCGACAACCTTTTTTGTGAGTCCGAAGAAGGGCGTTGTCGGGGTCGTGCTGGCCCAGAACCAGCCTTCAGAGCATAGTCCGATTCCCTATCCGGTCTTCCTCGCCCAAAGCTTTGCCTATTTTGGCTCCTGATCCGAAGTTGCGTCCTCGTTTGTAGAAACTCCTTTCGTCTCTCGTCTGTTGTTCGGGGGTAAAGCAGGCTAAGACCGCCATCTATGGCTGAGGCGAAACCGGACGGTACAGAAGATTGGTCCGGTCCGGGATCCGGCTATCGTCAGATTCTGGCTTTGGGTTGGCCCGTAGCGTTGTCGAACTCCACAATCGCTCTCTTCCTCGTCGCGAATCTCTATTGGATCGGCCACCTCGGAACGACGGCTGTCGCCGCGGTCTCCCTCTGCGGCCATGTGCTCTTTATTCTTTTCGGTTTTACGCAAGTGGTTCATACCGGAACCGTGGCGCTGGTTTCCCGCGGTGTCGGGAGTGGTGATCGCGAAGGGGCGTGGTTCGCCGCGATGCATGCGATCGCGCTCGGCGTGGGCATGGGCCTTGTTCTTTTCGGGTTGGCGCCGTGGATCGCTCCGGCAGCGATCGGCTTTTTCGGTGTGAGTGAGGAGGTCCGTTCGCTGGCCATCCCCTATCTTTCGATCTCGCTTTTTTCGCAGGTCCTGATGTTTCTCGGGATGGCGATGGGCGCCGCCTACCAAGCGGCGGGTGATACCCAGACACCGATGTGGATCAACGTAGGTGCCGTCGCGATCAATGTCGTGATTGATCCGCTGTTTATTTTTGCTCCCGGCGAAGAATTTCTTTTCGGTGTCGACATCGGATGGTTGGGTTTGGGTGTTCCGGGGGCGGCGATTGCGGATATTGTGGCGCACGTCTTCGGGATGAGTTTTTTTGTCGCGTGGAGCTGGTGGCGCTCCTGGCCGCTTCCACGGCCTTCGGGCGCGCGACTGCGTTTTAAAATCTCCGAGTTTGCGCGCATTATCAGGATCGGTGTGCCGGCAAGTATATCAATGATGGCCCGCCCGGTCTCGACTTTTATTCTGTTGCGCGTGATCGCCTCTTTTGGCGATGCATCGGTTGCGGCTTTCGGAGTGGCTCTGCGGGCCTTTAATCTGAACTGGATTCCGCTGGCCGGGCTGACCGCGGCGATCGCGACTTTGGTGGGCCAGAATCTCGGCGCACAACTTCCGGATCAGGCTGCCCGTGCGGTGGGTCGTGGTCTGCGAATCTCGATTGCGCTGGGTTTTGTGTTCATGATTTTTTATGGATCGGTGGCAGAGCAGTTCATCGCCTTCTTCGACGATTCGCCCGAAGTGGTCTCGATCGGCAGCAGCTTCTTGCGGATTCTCGCAGTCAGCATGTGGGCGAGTTCGGCAACGGTCCCTCTGGTGGCGGCGATGAACGGCGCCGGCGATACTCGCGCGCCCATGTTGGCTGCCTTCATCTCGAATTGGCCGATCAAGCTTCCTCTGGCCTGGGCTTTGGCGGTGCCTCTGGGCTATGGCCTCGATGGGGTCTGGACAGCCATGTTCGTCTCGATTGTGCTCGAGGCGGTCCTGATTATCGGTTGGTTCCGTACCGGACGTTGGAAGCTGAAGCAGGTCTGAAGCCATCGACAGGCGGTCTTTGCCGCCTCGAGAGGTAATTCGCCGCATCGACATCTTCCGGTTAAGATCTCGGAATGGTTTCCGAGACGTTTGATGCAAAATTATGGGCAGAAGTCCCCGGCTTCGACTTTACCGATATCACTTATCATCGCGCCCATGCGCACGGCACGGTCCGTATTGCTTTCGATCGGCCCGATGTGCGCAATGCCTTTCGTCCACGGACCGTGGATGAACTCTACCGGGCGCTCGACCATGCGCGGATGTCGACCGATGTCGGCTGCGTGATTTTGACGGGCAACGGCCCCTCGGCAAAGGATGGCGGCTGGGCTTTCTGCTCAGGTGGGGATCAGCGGATCCGCGGCCGTGACGGGTATAAATACGCCGAAGGCGACGATGCAGCGAGCATTGATCCCGCGAAGACCGGGCGATTGCATATTCTGGAAGTCCAGCGACTGGTGCGCATGATGCCGAAAGTCGTGATCGCGGTTGTGCCCGGTTGGGCGGTTGGCGGTGGCCATAGCTTGCACGTCACAGCGGACCTGACGCTCGCTTCGCGCGAGCATGCGATTTTCAAGCAGACGGATACGGATGTGGCTTCCTTTGATGGCGGTTTTGGCTCGGCGTATCTGGCGAGACAGGTGGGCCAGAAGCGAGCTCGCGAGATTTTCTTTCTCGGGCGCAGCTATTCAGCGACCGAGGCCCATCAGATGGGGATGGTCAATGAAGTGGTCCCTCATGCGGAGTTGGAGAATACCGCGCTGGAGTGGGGGCGCGAGATCAATACCAAGAGTCCGACGGGGCAGCGGATGGCCAAATTTGCCTTCAATCTGATCGATGATGGCTTGGTGGGACAGCAGGTCTTTGCCGGCGAAGCGACGCGTCTTGCCTATATGACCGACGAGGCCGAAGAGGGGCGGGATGCCTTTCTGGAGAAGCGTCCGCGGGACTTCTCGCGCTTTCCCTGGCACTTCTGATCAATTTTCGAGGCTGGGATGATTCTAGACGATCTGGTCTCGGATCGTTACGTCTAGAGTTCTGAATATATCTGTGAGCCCGGGCGATCTCTTGCATGGCCGGGACAAAAAAGGAGAGCGATTATGTCCGATAGTGCCGCTGCGAAAGCCTATGAGTTGTGGAAAGCCGTCGAAGGAACCGAGGAGTCTACCGGTGAATGGATGGAGATCACTCAGGATCGCATCAATCAATTCGCCGATGTGACCGAAGACCATCAGTTCATCCACGTGGACCCGGAGGCGGCCAAGGCCACGCCTTTCGGCACCACGATTGCCCACGGGTTTCTTACCCTCTCGATGCTCACGCACCTCGACGCATTGACGCCGAATACGGCCGAGCCAGGACGCTATGATGGCATAACCATGGGGATCAATTACGGCTTCGACAAAGTTCGTTTCCCCAGTCCGGTTCCTGTTGGCAGCAAGATTCGCGTCCACCGGATGCTCTCTCGCGTGACGTTGAAGGGAACCTCGCTGGAGACCATGCGCACAATGACCGTTCAGGTCGAGGGGTCCGACCGGCCTGCCGTCGTGGCCGAGTGGGTGACTCGATTGATGTTCTCTTCCTGAGCCTATTTGAAGGCTTCTGCACGCGGGCCGGTTGGCCAGGGCTGCCACTCGATCATATCCTTGATCATGGATTCGCCCTCGGCCATCTGGCCCGTTTTTGCATCCACGACCCGCCAGGCCATGGAGCGGCCAAGCAGTGGCTGCGACTCGACCAGAACGACTCGTAATTCGCCCTCTTCGAAATGGCATTGCTCCTGTACCGCATCGAGCAGTTGCTCGTCGTGGAGGTGGCCATCCCCGAAGTTCCATCCGAGCACCATGCCAGCAACCATTTCACCATCCTGCCATTCGTAACGGCTCATATCACCACCGGCGATGGCCAGAGGCACGTGCGCTGCGCGTCCCTGAATATGCATAAGCCGAAAAGCCGGGGTCATGGCACAGGACATCGCAACCTCATCCTCGTCCTCGACGAGCCGAGCCAACTGTTCCTTCATGGTGGGGATCCCTTTGGTCAGCAGGTGCAGCCTGTCGATCGAATCGTCACGGAAAAGCCAGATGCTGTAGGCCCAGTTGCCGGCGTAATAACGCATCGCCTGCAGAAACGAGACGTGCTGCGGTGCGAAGTTCCCCAATAAAGGGACAAAGACCAGCATGGCGAGAAGGAAACCGAGTAACCAGGGGGTTCCGATCAGGGCCATCAGAGGGACTTCGGCAAAGTGTCCGAAGAGAACAAACCCCCCATAGACCATCATGATATTCCACTCCACCGGCATGCCGCTTGGTGCATTGCCGGCGATGAAGGAATGAAAGAGCACCATGGCGATCAGGGCATACGGCGTCATGGGGCCCCCCGCGCTCCAGAGAAGGACGATAGGGAAAGCGTACTCAGCGAAGGTGCCGAAATGTGCGAGCGTCGCCGCAACCGAGGATGGGCGCATATCTTTCGGGAAGTCCTTGAAGAGTCGCCGGTGGATGGATGTCGGAATAAACGGGCTATTGGTCAACATCACAGCGATGATCGAGGGAAAGTGTTGATTGAGCTTGGAGGTGGCGGCCCAGAACCAGACGCCGAACCAGACGGCCTTGTTGCCCGCGATCCAGGCCTCGCCGGGTGTATCGATATACCAGAGTGCGACCAGCGCCAGATAATAGTGGTCCCCGCGAAAGGCGGCGAAGGTCGTTTTGTCGCGCAAGGCAAGAATGGGCAGAAGAATGACCAGCGGCAGAATCATTGCCGATGTGATTTCGGCCGCGATCAGCCCATGCAGCAGGAATGCGTAGATGGCGAAGTAGAGCGCCACGTCGAGGCGGCTGCGGCGGAATCCTCCGCAGAGCGGCATCTGGGGAAAGAGGGGGAGGCGTGTGGTTCCCGGCCTCGCAAAGTGCAGAATGCCCCCGATCGGAGGCAGAATGCGGCCGGTCATCGGCCCCGAGGAGCAACCCAGCCCGATTCCCTCGTAGAACAGACACCATAGCACGGCCTTCTGGAACGCGGCGCCGGTCAAGGCCCAGGTGCTGAAGTCGCTCCAGCCGCCAGCTCCCGGGATGGCAAGGCAGCAAAGCCACCAGCCGCCGATAAAGAGCAGCAGGTATTTTACAAGGTAGCCGATATAGACGCCGATCGGCGTCGCGATCTTCCCCATCGCCCAACGCATGCAAATCGTGTGGAGCTGCCGGGCATAGGGCTGCGCCCGCATTTCGTGGATATCGTCGGTGGTTTCAAAGTCCTGTGTTTCGCTCATGAGGTTCCTCGACTGGCCGACCGAAGGGCGGTCAGCGACAATTCCGTTTGGTTGTGCCAAACCTTGAAGGAATGGACCAGCCCCATGAGCAATTCGATGCGGTAATTATTGGATCGGGTCCCAACGGGCTCGCTGCCGGAGTCGCGTTGGCGCGAGAAGGCGCCTCCGTGCTGGTGCTCGAGGGCGCGTCCCGTCTGGGCGGCGGCGCGGATACCCGCGAGATCACGTTGCCGGGGTTCCGTCACGATATTTGTTCTGCAGCCCATCCGATGGGGATTCTTTCGCCCTTTTTCAGGGAGCTCCCTCTCGAAGAACATGGTTTGGAGTGGGTCAAGCCCGGCGCATCGGTCGCGCATCCGCTGGATGATCGACCGGCTGGCATGTTGTGGCGATCACTGGATCGGACGGTGGAGGAACTCGGCTCGGACGGACCCCGATATCGATCCTTGCTGGAGCCCTTGTTGGCGAACGGGCAGGGTTTGCTGAAAGACGCTTTGGGGCCCCTGAGCTTCCCCGAGGATCCAGTTTCCTTTGTTCGTTTCGGGTTGCGCGCGATGTGGCCCGCCAGCCTTCTGGCAAAGACCTTGTTTCGCGAGGAAACCGCACGGGCGCTTCTGGCGGGATGTGCCGGGCATTCGATCCTACCCCTCTCGCAGCCCATGACATCGGCGCTGGGCGTCCTCTTTGCGCTGACGGCCCATCTCGAAGACTGGCCCGTCGCCAAAGGGGGGTCGGATGCGATCACCGCGGCCTTGGCCTCCTTGCTGCGTGCGTCCGGCGGGGAACTGCGCACCGACCATCCGGTTGCATCGGCCCGCGATCTACCCCCGGCAAAAGTCTACCTCTTCGATACGGACCCGCACCAGTTGGCCCGAATCGCAGGGGATGCGTTGCCCGCTGGCTACCGCAAGCGCTTGCAGCGCTACCGCTTCGGGCCGGGCGTTTTCAAATTGGATCTCGCGATGGACGGACCCATCCCCTGGAAAGATCCCCGTTGCTCTGAAGCATCGACGGTTCATGTGGGCGGGACCCTGGATGAAGTCGCGGCCAGCGAGGCCGCAATGTGGCGCGGCGACCATAGCGAGAAGCCCTTCGTGCTGGTGGTGCAGCAAAGTAATTTCGATCCGACGCGAGCGCCTCAGGGCAGCGGCACAGGCTACGCTTACTGCCATGTGCCGGCGAATTCGACCGAGGATATGACCGGCGCGATCGAATCCCAGATCGAGCGCTTCGCGCCGGGTTTTCGAGATCGAATTCAGGCGCGCCATATCATGAGGACGACGGATTTTGCGGCGATGAATCCGAACTATGTGGGTGGAGCGATCACAGGAGGGGTAGCGGATCTGGCGCAGCTATTTACGCGCCCCGTAGCGCGCCTCGACCCCTATTCCACACCCAATCCACGTATCTTCATCTGTTCGGCCTCGACGCCGCCGGGCGGGGGCGTGCATGGGATGTGCGGCTGGCATGCCGCCCGAAGCGCCCAGGGGCAGCTCGAGAAGCAGACCTTCCAACCCTTTGCCTGAGGCCCGGGCCTTCGTCGTGTTACCAACTCCGGAGGCGCATGTGGGATCGGCGGCAGCTGGTCTCCAAAGGGGGCATTGGACCCGGAGTCCCCAACTCGGCTAGTCAGGGGTCAGGGCATGGTCCGCGGTACCGACCATGCGAGGAAATTTCCCTCGGGGAGGTCATGCGTTGTCGTCATTTCTGAAAAGAGGAGCCCTCGTGGTTCTCCTGCTATTTGCCGGCTTGTTGGTCGCGGTTGTCGTCGCTGGCCGTGGCACTTTTGGTACCGTCGAAGACCGTGGGAGTCCCGCAGGCAATGCTCGCAGCCCGGAGAGCCTGCGCGAGGGAGAGCGAACGCAGGCCGCGGCCGCCAGAGCTGTTGGTCGCGAAGATGGACGGCAAATTCTTTTTGGTGATTTGCACGTGCATACCACCTTTTCTGCCGATGCCTTCACCTTCAGCCTGCCGATGGTGGGGGGCGAGGGCGGGCATCCGCCGTCGGACGCCTGCGATTTTGCCAGGCATTGCGCCGCTCTGGATTTCTTCTCGATCAATGACCATGCAGGGAATCTTTCGGAACGTCGTTGGGTGGAGACGGTCGAGGCCATTCGGCAATGCAATGCTGTCTCCGGAGCGTCGGATGATCTGGTCGCCTTTTTGGGTTGGGAATGGACGCAGGCCGGGCCGACTCGTGAGACCCATTTCGGGCACAAGAATGTCATCTTGCGTGATACCGAAGACGGCCACATCCCGACGCGTCCGATCGCAGCGACCAAGAATGCGGGAGAGAATGTCGGCGAACTCGGCCTACTGCCGCGTGGCGCTGCGGCCCTGCTGATGGGGGGGCGCTTCCATGACTGGGCGGCCTATCTGACCGAGACCGAGGCCATTCGGGATTGTCCGACCGGCGTGTCGGTGCGTGATTTGCCCACCGATTGCCGTGAGGCGGTCGCGACGCCCGCCGAGCTTTTCGAAAAACTCGATGATTGGGGCTATCCGTCGCTCGTAATCCCGCATGGAACCAGCTGGGGCGCTTACACTCCGGCGGGTGCGAGTTGGGACAAGCAGCTGGTCGACGGCAACCATGATCCGGCACGGCAGACCCTGATCGAGGTCTATTCCGGCCATGGCGACTCGGAGGTCTACCGAGATTGGCGTGCGGTTGATCTCGGGCCGGATGGCACGGTGATTTGTCCGAGCCCGCGACCCAACTATCTCCCGTCCTGCTGGCGGGCCGGCCAGATCATTGAAGCGCGCTGCCTGAACGAAGGCACGGACGCGACCATTTGTGAGGAGCGCGCCGCGCTGGCACGGGCGCGACATCTCGAAGGCGGCATGGCGGGTCATCTGGTCGTTCCCGGGGTCCTTCCGGAAGATTGGTTGGATGCGGGCCAATGCCAGGATTGTCGTGAACCGAGCTTCAATTACCGACCCGCAAGTTCCGCACAATATATTCTCGCACTAGGGGATTTCTCCGAGCCTGGTCCGCCGGCTCGATTTCGGATGGGATTGATGGCGTCGAGCGATAATCATTTCGCGCGATCGGGATCCGGCTACAAGGAAGTGGCACGGCGGGGGATGACGGAGTCAATGGCTTCGGGGCCTGTGGATGAAAGCCTCGGTGTCCTCAGCTCGGTCATCTTGCCGCCCCCGAGTGAGCCGCTGCCCAATTCGATCCCCTTTGCCGAAGCGATCGAGACCGCCTCGGGGTTTCAGCGTTTCGAAGCCGAACGGGCCAGCTCATTTCTGATCACCGGCGGTTTGATTGCCGTGCATGCCGAGGGTCGGGACCGCGATGCCGTATGGGACGGCATGCAGCGGCGAGAAGTGTACGGCACCAGCGGACCACGCATTCTTCTTTGGTTCGATTGGCTGGAGGCCGACGGTCGAAGATTGCCGATGGGCAGTGAGGGGTTGTCCTCTCGGAATCCGCGATTTGAGGTTCGTGCGGTCGGCTCTCTGGTGCAGAAGCCTGGCTGTCCCGAGGAGTCCTTGAGCTCTCTCGGCGCCGCGGACGTGGCACGCCTCTGCAAGGGCGAGTGTTATTATCCCACGGATGAGCGGCGACCGCTGAGTCGCATCGAGGTCGTGCGGATTCGCCCGCAAATCAAGGCCGGCGAGCCGATCGGCGAATTGATCGAAGATCCTTGGCGCGTTTTTCCCTGCTCGGGCGATCGAGCGGGTTGCATGGCGACTTTTGAAGACCCGGAGTTTCGTGAAAGCGGTCGGGAAGCAGTGTATTACGTGCGGGCGTTCGAGGAACCGATGCCCGGTATCAATGCGGACAATCTTCGTTGCGAGCGGGATGAGGCGGGGGCCTGCATCCATGTGTCCACATGTCCGCAAAGCACAGGTGATGAGTGCCTGGCTCCCCACGAGCCTCGCGCATGGTCGTCGCCGATCTTTATTTCCCAGCCGTAGCGCTGGCGGCACGCCTTTCGAGGCGGGAGGCCTCGCTGGCAAAGCGGTTGGCGATAAAGGAGCTGAACAAGCGCGGAAAGAGTTTGTCGAACCGCGCCATCATATACCATCGACGCGGCAGGATGATGATCTCATCATTGGCGGCGACACGGTCCAGGGCTTCGCGAGCAAAGGCATCGGCGTCCATCGGCTTGGTCTTCGCCAGTTGTTCGGCATCAGGCTCTGCGTCGGCCCAGCCCATGCTGCGTCCGAATGTGCCGCCCTTGTTCAGAATCTCGGTCTGAATCACGCCGGGACAAAAGGCGCTGACCTGCACGCCGGCCTGTGCGGACTCGGCGCGGAGTGAGCGGGAGAGTCCGACGACAGCATGTTTGGTTGTGGCGTAAGCTGTCAGCCCGGGGCAGGGGATCTGGCCCGCCATCGAGGCGGTGTTGATGATATGGCCGAAGCCCTGCTCGCGTAGAATGGGCAAGACAGCATGAACGCCATAGACGACGCCGAGAATATTGACGTCGATCGTATAGCGCCAGTCCTCGAGGCTATGATCTTGTACCGGGCCACCGATGCCGATGCCGGCGTTGTTGAAGAAGTAATCGATTCGTCCGTGCCGAGCCTTGGTGCCTTCCACGACGCTGGCAAATTGATCGGCGTCCCGCACGTCGAGGGCGACGGCCTCGGCCTTGGCGCCCAGGGAGGTTGCCAATGTCTGCGCCGCCTCCAATTGGCGGTCGGCGAGAATGACAGAGGCACCGCGGCGAACCAGATCCTTGGCGATGGCCGCACCGATTCCGGAGGCGCCTCCTGTGATCAGGGCGACCGCATCCTTGTAGGTGCGAATTTTCTGGTTCGAATCGTTACTCATGGGATTTACCTTCCTATGTGGCAAGGGTTTCTGCAATATCAGGGCTGGCGGGCAACCAGGCCGCGAAGCAGGACGTCGGTCAGGAGGTTGGCGGCCTCGTCGGGGGTCCCGTCGATCATGTCGACGATATCGGGTTTGGTGAATTCGCGCCCGAAGCCTCCGAGAATATGAGCAACCGCAGCCGTGTCCACGGGGCGGATCTGGGTCTCGGATACGGCGCGATCCAGAAGTTTTTGCACCACTGAGATTACATAATTTTCGTGTGAATCTGCCAGTCGGCGAGAGCCGCTGACCGTTGCGAAGTCCCTCGACAACGTAAAGGTTTGTCGTTGTACGGCTGCGTTGGCGCCCTCGAGGTAAGCGCGCAGAAGCTCCAGGGGGGAAAGCGTCGGATCCAGCTTCTCGATGGCCTTGCGCCCGATGCGGCGGAGCCGGCGGTCCACCGCAATCAGCAAGAGTTCGTCACGTGTCGGGGCGATGCCATAAAGCGTCCGCAACGAGCAATTCATGCGGGCGGCGATCTCCGCCATGGTTTGGGAGGCAAACCCATCCTCGGCGCCGGCGGTCTCCAGTTCGTCGAGAATCTCCTTCTGTCGATCTGTCAGGCGATGCTCGGCCTCGGCATCGAGGAGAGGTTGCGGGGCCCGGACCCCGGGGAATCGGGGGCTCGACTGGGTGGCCTTCTCGCTCACCCGAGCAGGCTCGCGGGGATGTCGACGACCCGGGCGCGCAGCCACTCTCCCAAACTCTTGGCTTGGGGGTCCTGTCGCGTCGACGCGGCGACGCCTTCTTCAAGAAACCCGTGCAGGACGAAGTTGAGGGACCGGATGGCGGGTAGCCGATGTCGGTCGATCGCCAGGTCCCGGGATTCGGGCAAAAGCTCCTTGAGCTTGTCGATGGTCAGGAGGTTGTCGAGGAAGGTCCAGGCTTCATCGCTGCGCGCGAAGATGCCCAGATTGGCGTTGCCCCCCTTGTCCCCGGAGCGCGCGCCGAACAACGTTCCCAGCGGCAGGGATTGGGTGTCCCCGGCAGGAGGCGTGGCTGCCGGCTCTGCCGGCGCGGTGATCTTCACGTCTCGGCGGGGAATGACCGAAGAAACTTCTGTGGTCTGACCGCCGATGCCGAGGAAGGTGACCTTTTGCGGCACTGTCGCCGCCGGAACCCGTGCCGTCTCGAGCACGCCATAGGGGCGTCCGGGGCCGACTCCGCCACCCATTGTGAAAAAGCCCGGGATCGAGGCCAGAGCCAATTCGATCATGGCGTTGGAGAATGCACGACCGACCTTCTTTTCATCGGGATCCTTCACGCTGCAACGCCAGATGGCGACACCTTGCTCGTTGGAGTCGGGGTCAGTTTTGTCGTTGCGCAAAAGGCGCGTCTTGAGGAAGGCGTAGTCTTCGCGGTTGTACGGATTCGCCGACCAGAACGCCTCTTCGATCAAGGCGGCCTTTTTTTCGATGTCCATGCCGGTGAGGCATATATTGACGTCGGCCCGGAAGCCGCCGGCTTTGTTGATGCAGACCTTGAGGGTTTCCGGCGGTGCCTCTCCCCGGACGCCGTGCATCCGCACGCGGTCGGGTCCGGCCTGCTCCAATTGGACCGTATCGAAACGTGTCGTGACGTCAGGGCCCAGGTACGAGGGTGCGCCGATCTCGTACAGGAGTTGTGAGGTTACCGTGCCGACGTTCACTTCGCCGCCGGTGCCATCGTGTTTCCCGATCACCGAGGAGCCGTCAGCGGCAACTTCGGCCCACGGGAAGCCGGGATGGATGAGATTCGGGATCTCGTGGAAAAAGGAGTAGTTGCCTCCGGTCGCCTGCGTGGAGCACTCAATCACGTGGCCTGCAGCGACGGCGCCCGCGAGCGGATCATAGTCGTCTCGCGCCCAGCCGTGGTGCCATGCGGCAGGACCGCAGACGATCGCGGCGTCAGTGGCGCGACCTGTGATCACGATATCGGCGCCTTGTTCGAGGGCCTCGACGATCCCCCAGCAGCCGATATAGGCGTTGGCGGTCATATAGGCTGTGGCGTCCGTGATGGCTTCGTCGGTTTCGAAATTCAACAAATCGCCCCGGGCGATTCTATCCGCCGCAGTGGGGAGCAGGTCGTCGCCCGAAACGTAGGCGATTTTAGGATGAACGCCGAGTTTCTGGGCTGCCGCAGCAACGGCATCTGCACATCCATCCGGGTCGAGCCCGCCGGCGTTGGAGACCACTTTGATCCCCTTGTCCATGCAAGTCCCCATGACTTGTTCCATCTGTTTGACGAAGGTTTGTGCGTAGCCGCCACTGGGCCGTTTGGCGCGTTTGCGTGCGAGGATCAACATGGTCAACTCGGCGAGCCAGTCTCCGGTGAGGACATCGATCGGCCCGCCTTCGACCATCTCTCTGGCCGCGGAGAGGCGATCGCCGAAGAATCCGGAGCAGTTCGCAATGCGAATCGGGTCAGCCATTATTCATTTCCTTCGGGGTCATCGACGACCAGCAGGAGAGCGCCATTCTCGACCTGATCCCCAGTTGCGACACGAAGCTCGGTCACCTTGCCATCTTGAGGGGCTTGAATCGGGTGCTCCATCTTCATGGCTTCGAGCAGCAGCAGTGTATCGCCCGCTTGCACGGTATCGCCTTCGCTGACGCGAACCTCGATGACCTTGCCCGGCATCGGTGCCGTAAGACCGCCGACCGATGCTTCCGTCCCCGGGAGCACAAAGCGGGGCAGGACCACGAACTCGATATCTCCGCCCGGAATGCTGACGAGGATCTTGGCGTCTTGCGTGGAGATTTCGGATTCCGCTCGGATCCCGCCAACTTCAAGGTCGATGGCATATTCGGAACGGCCATAGATGGTTGCCGTCTGATCTTCATCAAGGCGGAACGTTCCATCTCGTTGCGATTGGTAGCGCACCGTGATCTCTGCCTCGCCGTGCTGCAGGACCAACTTTTCGGGTGGCATCACGGCATTACGCCAGCCGCTGGGCGCCATGCCCAGCGCGCCGGCATTGCGCCGATTCTCTCCTTGCAGCCAGAGTGTTGCCGCCACCGCCGCCTGGCGGAGTTCTGCGGCGGAATGAGGCCGGCTGCGATCCGGCTTGACCCGCTGGATGAAGTCGGTGGTCGTGTCCCCATCGAGAAACTCGGGTCGACGCAGGGTGGTCGCCAGGAAATCGCGATTGGTCGTGACGCCGCCGATATGCAGGTTTTCCAGAGCCAGCGCCAGTCGTCCGGCCGCCTCCCGACGAGTCGGGGCATGCGCGATGACTTTGGCCAGCATCGGATCGAAGTCGGTTCCCACGACGGAACCCTCGGCGACCCCGGTGTCCCAGCGGACATCCGGAAAGCCATACTCGAAGGCAAATAAAGTGCCCGTCGCCGGCAGGAAATCGTTGGCGGGGTCTTCGGCGTAGAGCCGAGCCTCAATGGCGGAGCCCTCGAAGGTGATCGCCTCCTGATCGTACCCGAGCTCTTCACCGGCGGCGATGCGGAGCTGTTCTCGCACCAGATCAATTCCGGTCACACATTCGGTGACCGGATGTTCGACCTGAAGGCGGGTATTTACTTCGAGAAAGAAAAACTCGCCGCTCTGGTCGTCGAATAGAAATTCGCAGGTGCCGGCGGACTCATATCCGAGGACGCTGGCCAGCGAGAGTGCCGCCTCGCCCATGCGGGCGCGCAGCTCTTCGTCGATCCGCGGGGAAGGGGATTCTTCGATGATTTTCTGATGACGTCGCTGGATGGAGCATTCTCGTTCACCGAGGTGAACGGCATTGCCGTGGGCGTCGCCGAGAATCTGAATTTCGATATGGCGCGCTCGGGGGACATAACGCTCGAGGAAGACGCGATCATCGCCGAACCCGCTCTTGGCTTCGCGTTGTGCGGCTTCGAGCGATTCCTCAAGCTTGTCCGGGCTCTCCACGACGCGCATGCCCTTGCCCCCACCTCCGGCGGCCGCCTTGACCAGCAGCGGGTAGCCCACTGTATCGGCGGCGGCTGCATCGGCGTCGTCAGATCCGGGCAGCACCGGCACGCCGGCATCCTGCGCGAGTTGCCGAGCCTCGATCTTGTCGCCCATGCGAGTGATGGCCTCGGGGGAGGGGCCGACCCATGCCAGCCCAGCTGCCTTCACCTTGGTGGCGAAGCCGGCATTCTCGGAGAGGAAACCATATCCGGGATGGATGGCTCCGGCCCCGGTCAGTTCCGCTGCCTTCAGAATCTCGTCGGCGTCGAGATAAGTGCCGGGAAGCCGGACGGCGACGTCGGCCTGGTGCACATGCAAGGCGTCGGCATCGGCGTCCGTATAAACGGCTACGCTCCGAATGCCCATATCGCTGGCACTGCGCATGATTCGACAGGCGATTTCGCCGCGGTTCGCGATGAGGAGAGTGGAGAAGCTCATAGCCGGTAAACTCCGTAGCCTTCGGCGCCCTCGATGGGGCGGTTACGTACAATGGAAAGACACATGCCCAAGACGGTACGCGTGTCGCGGGGATCGATGATTCCGTCGTCGGTGATAGCGCTGCTGGCGCTGAGTGCGAGCTCGTTGCGTCGCTCGCTGCGGATAACCGCCTCGACAAGTTGTCGATCCATCTCTTCGTCGAATTCAATTCCTTTGCGCAGGGCCTGATTGCGGCGGACGATCGACATCACGCCCGCCAACTGCTCGGGGCCCATCACGCCGATTTTCGCCGACGGCCAGAGGAATGTGAACCGGTTGTTGAAAGCACGCCCGCTCATGGCATAGGTGCCGGCCCCGTAGGAGTTCCCGACGACGACCATCAAATGCGGCACGGTCGAGTTGGTGACCGCGTTGATCATCTGGGAGCCCTTTTTGACGATCCCGGATTCCTCGAAGTCCCGTCCGACCATGAATCCGGTAATATTCTGGAGGAAGAGGATGGGCAGGTCGATCTGATTGCAGAGCTGCACAAAGTGCGCGCCCTTTTGTGCTGAGTCGGGATAGATCACGCCGTTATTGCCAAGTATGCCCACCGGGAACCCCTGGATGGAGGCAAATCCGCAAACCATGGTGGAGCCCCAGCGGGGCTTGAATTCCTCGAAGCGTGATCCATCGACAACCCGCGCGATGACATCGCGAATGTCCAGCGGTCGCTTGAGGTCCTTATGCACGATCCCGAGCAGTTCTTCCGGGTCGTAGATCGGCTCATCGGCTTGCATGGTTGGTTCGGGTCCGGGTTTGGACCAGTTCAGATGGGACATGATTTCGCGACACAGCCGCAGGGCATCGGATTCGTCTTCGGCGAAATAATCGCCGAGGCCCGAGACCTCGGCATGCATCTGGGCGCCACCGAGTGTCTCGTCGTCGGATTCTTCTCCGGTGGCCATTTTGACCAAAGGTGGACCGGCCAGAAAGATCTTGGATTGCTCCTTGATGACCACATTATAGTCGGACATGCCGGGCTGGTAGGCGCCGCCGGCGGTCGAGGATCCGAAAACGACGCACACGGTCGGGATGCGCATTTTGGAGAGTTCGATGGTCTCGTAGAAGGTCCGTCCGGTCTGGGCAAAATGGTCGGTACGTGCGGGACGGCTCTTTTTCTTGCCATCTTTTCCGCCCCCGCCTTCGCCGCCGCGCCGCAGGTCGGCGCCCGCTGATTCAACGAAGCTGACGTAGGGGATGCCGTTGTCACGGGCGATCTCGAGCGCGCGTTCCCATTTCTTGAAGACATAAGGTGTCAGGGCGCCGCCAAGCACGGTGGGGTCGTTGGCGAAAATCACGCACTCGACGCCGGCAATCACGCCGATCCCGAGAACCGCTCCGCCGCCGACGGGGTAGTCGGAGCCGTAGCCGGCCAGAGAACTGATCTCGAGAAAGGGGCTGTCGGGATCGAGAGCCAGCGCGATCCGCTCCCGAACAGGCAACTTTCCGCGTTTGGCGAGACGCTCGAAGGCGGCCTCGCCGCCCCCTTTGGCACCTTCGGCAAGCATCTTGGCAATCTCGTCGATCCGCTCGAGCATCGCCTCGCGGTTTTCTGCGAACTCCGCGGATCGGGTATTGAGATTGGAGCGAAGCGGTGAGGCCAGCAGTTTGGGCCGGGATTGGTTGGTCGTCTCTTCTTGCATTGGCATTTTCCTGATTTGCGTTGTTCTCAGAGAGTCGAAGTGACTCCTGTTTGCATTGACACGGGGTTAGCACCTTCGGTAATCAAATCCAATCCAAATTACCGCTGACTTACCCCAGCAGAGAGAAAATCGGAGAAAATCATCAGCAAGATACGAGTAGAGACGAGCCGTCGGGTGATGAAGATCACTCTGGCGGATTCCGAGAACCGTAATGCCCTCGGCGGCGAGTTGTTGACGCAGTTTGACGAGGCCCTCGACTCGGCCAATGCCGATCCGGCCATCCGTGCGGTCGTGGTGACCAATGAGGGGAATACGTTCTGCGCGGGTGCAAACTTGAAGGAAAGAGCAGGCGCGGCAGCTCCGAGTCGTCCTTCGATTTCCTTTGATGCTCTGCTCGAGAAAATCCAGACCTCGGCCACGCCGGTGATCGGTCAGATCGATGGCCATGTGGTCGGTGGCGGCAACGGCCTCGCCGCCGCGTTCGATATCTCGGTGGCGCGCGAGGATGTGAAGTTCGGATTTACCGAGGTGCGCCTCGGGGTGGTGCCCGCGATTATCTCGGTGGTTTGTTTGCCCAAGATGAACCGTGGCAACGCGATGGATGCTTTTCTGCGGGGTAACCGCTTTTCGGCAACTCGAGCTGCTGCGATGGGATTGATCAATTACGCGGTCCCCGGGGATCAATTGGAAAGCGCTGTCGACGAGATTGTCAGCGATATCGCCAAGGGTGGCCCGAACGCGGTTTCGGTCGCCAAGCAACTCGTGAATGAGGTACCGGCAATGGACCAGAAAGATGCCTTCGCAAAGATGGCCAAACTGTCGGCCGAACTGTTCAGCGGCGATGAGGCCAAAGGCGGTATGCGAGCATTTTTGAAAAAAGAAAAGGCCCCATGGGCCTCGGAGGATAGCTGAGTGGGAAAACCTACGCTGAAGACGGAGTTCTGTGAACGCGTCGGTATCGAGTATCCACTAATTTTGGCAGGGATGGGGCCTGTTGCCGGGACGGGCGATCCGGTCGCGACAGCGCCTCTTTGTGCGGCCGTGTCCAATGCAGGTGGCTTGGGAATGATCGGAGGTGTGGCGTACTCGCCCGACCAACTCCGAGCCGAAATTCGCAAGGTGCGCTCCCTCACCGACAAGCCCTTCGGCGTCGATCTCCTGCTGGCTCCGAATTTCCTTTGGGAGCGCCCCGAGGGTGAGATCCCTCAGGCTGTATTTGCCCCTCAGGATGAGAAATTTCCCGAAGGGTATCTCGAGGGTGTCGCCCGAATTGCGGAGGAGTTGGGTATCTCGGTGGAGAAAGCTCCACCGGTGGATAACGCCATGGGCACATGGATTCCTCCGGGCAAAAGTTGGGCTGGTTGCCAGATGGAGGTTGTTCTCGAGGAGAAGGTGCCGGTATTTGCCTCCGGTCTCGGCTCGCCGGAGCCCTTTGCCGAGGCATTGCACGCGAATGGCACGACGATTCTTTCGCTGGTCGGTAATGTGCGCGGCGCGAGACGCGTCGCTGCGGGCGGTGCCGATTACGTCGTGGCGCAGGGCACCGAGGCGGGTGGCCATACCGGGCGGATGGGAACCCTCGCGCTGCTCCCCCAAGTCATGGACGCGGTCGCGCCGACGCCGGTGATCGCGGCCGGCGGGATCGCCAGCGGTCGAACCCTGGCCGGGGTGCTGGCTATGGGCGCCGAGGCTGCCTGGTGCGGGACTGCATTCCTGGTCTCCGACGAAGCCAATCAACCAGATCTGCAAAAGCAGAGGATCCTCGAAGCTGCGGCAGAGGATACGGCCGTAACGCGTCTCTATTCCGGCAAGACCATGCGCAATATCACCAACCCCTTTATCGAGGCTTGGGAGCGTTCGGGTCTGCAGGCATTGCCGATGGGCCAGCAGGCCTCGCTGATTGCCGACCTCGAGTATTCCATTCGTCTGGCTGGTCGAGAAGATCTGCTGATGAACGCGGCGGGGCAGGCGTCCGGAATGTTGACCCGACAGAGACCGGCAGGTGAGATCTTCGCCGACATCATCGCGGAAGCGGTGGACGTGCTGGCGACGCGCAACCCGAGCCGCCTCCGGGCGGCGGTCTGAGGGCAAAGGATTCTTTATGTTGCAGGAAAGTGTGGATTTTCGCGCCGAGGCAGACACTCTTTACGAGTTTCTGACCACGTTGAACGCCGAGGACTGGGAGAGGCCAACCGGATTTCTCGGCTGGACCCCCTGGGACGTGGTGGCTCACCTTCATTATTTCGATCTGGTCTCCAACCTCTCGCTGGGTGGGGAGGAAGCCTTCATTCCCAAGCGCAACGCCCTGATCGAGTTGCTCAAGCAGCGCAAAACCAATCAGGAGATCGCGCGCGACGAGTTGGGGGATCTTTCGCCACCGGAACTTCTGGCGATATGGCGGGCGACCTACCAGAAGCTCACGGATGACCTGTCGGCATCGGACCCCAAGCGCCGCCTGCCCTGGTTTGGTCCGGATATGGGTGTGCGGATGTTTACGACAGCCCGCTATATGGAAACCTGGTCTCATTCGCAGGAGATCTACGATCTCCTCAACGTCTCACGGACTTACGATGATCGAATTCAAAATATTGTCGCGATCGGGGTGAAGACGTTTGGGTGGACCTTCATCAATCGTCGGGAGGAAGTCCCGGGCCCGATGCCTTATGTGCATCTCGAAGCCCCGTCGGGAGCGATCTGGGAATATGGCGACCCGAGTGAGACGGAGTCGATTCGGGGCACGGCAGTGGACTTCTGTCATGTCGTGACGCAAGGACGTAATATTGCCGATGTCTCGCTGGTCGTCACCGGCCCGATTGCCACGCGGTGGATGTCGATTGCTCAATGTTTTGCGGGCGGGGCGGTCAATCCCCCCAAGCCTGGCACACGTGGTCCCGCGCAGGCGGGGGAGGCTAGCTGAATGGATCTCGAATTCGGAGAAAAGTACGAAGATTTTCGCCATGAAGTACGCTCGTTTCTCGAGCAGCACAAGCCGGACTTCAACAACAATGCCGGTCTCAGTCAGAGCCGTCGAGGGCCGCTGATCGACTGGCTGACCAAGCAGCTCGACCATGGCTATTGGGGCCGCACGATTCCTTCCGAATATGGTGGTTTTGGGGCCGAGCCTGATTTGCTCGAGACGGTCATCATGGATGAGGAGTTTAACCGGGCGAAAGTGACGCGTGGATTCCCTGCACAGGGGCCCTCGATGCTCGTGCCGACCTTGTTGGAGTACGGGACGGAAGAGCAGAAAAAAGCGTGGATCGGGCGCACGATGCGGGGCGAAACCCTCTGGTGTCAGGGATATTCCGAGCCGGGGGCGGGGAGCGATCTTGCCAGCCTGCAGACGGCGGCCACGGAAGACGGCGATGATTTCGTCATCAATGGTCAGAAAATCTGGACGAGCACCGCGGACCGGGCCGATATGTGCTTCCTGCTGGTGCGCACCGAGCCGGATGCCCCCAAGCACAAGGGAATCAGCTATGTGCTCGTGCCGATGGATACCGCGGGCATCGAAGTCCAACCGCTGCGGACGATGTCGGGCAACCTCGGCGAGAATAGTTTCAATCAGGTGTTTTTCACCGATGTTCGAGTGCCGAAGACCAATGTCGTCGCTGGCCGAGGCCTCGGATGGACGGTTGCCAATACGACGCTCAAGCACGAGCGAAACAGCCTGAACGCAAACCCGGAAGGCACATTGCTCAAGGTGCGCGACTTGATGCAGCGCGAGACCATCAATGGTGTCGCAGCGATCGAAAGCCCGATCTACCGGGATCGCCTCATGAAGCTGCAGGCGCGGGCGCTGACGATGAAGACCCATGGGATGCGGATGTTGACCTGCAGCCTGAAGGGCGAGTCTCCCGGCGTGGCGGGCCTCGTCTCGAAATTGCAGAACTGTCAGATCAATTTCGACATGGCGACATTGGCTCTCGATGTTCTCGGGGAACTCGGCGTTCTGTACGAGCACACGAAATACGAACGGGCGCGCGCCTACTGGCAAACGCATTCGATGTTCTCACTCGGGTTGATCATCGGCGGGGGCACGGCTCAGATTCAGAAAAATATCATCTCGGAGCGAGGGCTCGGCATGCCTCGCGAACCCAAGCCGGCGCAGGGGAAATAGTCATGGATTTTGGATTATCAGAGGACCAGAAGCTTCTGGAGCAAACCGCACGCGGGTTTCTCGCCGACAAGGTTTCCATCGATCGTATCCGTGAATTACGCGCGGCCGAGGTTTGGAATGATCGGGGTATCTGGAAGGAACTCGGGGCACTCGGTCTGACCGGGATCCTCGTCCCGGAGGAACATGGCGGCAGCGGTCTGCCCTTGCTCGAAGCCGCATTGGTGGCGCAGTCCATGGGCTTTGCGGCGGCACCAACGCCCTACCTGACGTCGGCGATCATGGCCCCGGTGGCGTTGCGCGCGGTCGGCGGCGACGCGGTGGGTCCCTGGTTGTCGGGTCTGGCGGCCGGAGAATTGCAGTTTGGCATTGCGGTGACGGAGCTATGGTCGGTTCGTGAGGAGGCTGGTGTCACGCTTGCCGGCGGGAAACTCTCGGGGAAATCGATGATGGCCTGGGACGCGATGGGCGCTGATTTTATTTTGGTGGCGGTGTCAGAGGAGACGCTTGCGGTGGTGCGAGCGGATGCCCCGGGGGTTGGCCGGGAGCGGTTGCTGACAATCGACGCGACTAGGTGCAGTGCCGAGTTGGTGTTTGCCGACGTTGTGCCGGAGGCGGTTTTCGAAGGGGCCGGCCCGGCGATCGCCCGGATGATGCAAGCGGGGCGAATCGCCCTGGCCGCCGACTCGCTGGGTGCTTGCGAAGCGATGGTGGGGCAAGCGGTCGCCTACGCGATGGAGCGCAAGCAGTTCAACCGGGTGATCGGATCCTTTCAGGCGGTGAAGCATATGTGCGCCGAGATGATCGCGGAGCTGGAACCGACACGATCGCTTCTGTGGTATGCGGCGCATAGTTTCGACACCCTTCCGAGCGAAGCGCCACTGATGTCGCTGCATGTCCTCGCGCATACCTCGGAGATCGGACACGAGATTGCGAGCGTATCGACGCAGGTTCATGGAGGTACAGGCTGGACGGACGAACAGAACCTGCACTTCTGGTTCAAGCGCCTTGGCGTGGCCCGACATCAACTGGGCGGGCCGGAGTTCCTGCGCGAGCAGGCGGCTCGGGCGCAAGGTCTTGCCGCCTGAGGGAGCGGCCGTCGCCTCGAGGCGACGTTTGCGCGGGAGAATGGGTCGATGAAGATTGGAATTCTGGGCGGAACTGGCGACGCCGGGCAAGGCATTGGATTAAGGCTCGGGATGGCGGGGCATGAGGTTTGCCTGGGCTCCCGCGACCCCGCTCGGGCAGCGGAAGTGGCGACCAGTCTTGGCCAATCGGGCATTCAGGGTGGGTCGAATGCGGACGCTTCCGGTTTCGGACCGGTTGTTGTCGTCGCGCTTCCATGGGAGTCGGCTCATGGCGTCGTTGCTGCGAACGAAGAAGCACTCGCGGGACGTATTGTCGTTTCGATGATCAACGCTCTGGCTTTCGTGGACGGTCAACCCGAGCCGATCATCCCCCCATCGGGGTCGTTGGCTCTGGGGCTGCAGGCCCAGTTACATCGAAGCTCTGTGGTGGCAGCCTTTCATCATCTGCCCGCCCGCTTGCTGATGAAACGATCGGCGACCCTGGATCTGGATGTTCTTGTGTGTGCGGATGATGCAGCGGCTCTGGCAGAGGTCCGTGTTCTTACGGATTCGATCACCGGGTTGCGGGCCGTACATGCAGGGGGCTTGGTCAACGCGTCGGCCATCGAAGCTCTGACGCCGGTCTTGATTGGCATCAATATGCGCGAGCGAAAGCGCACAGGCCTGCGCATTCAGGGGCTGTGATTCAACCCGCCTGCAGCGGCGTTGTTTCGAACTCCATGAACTTGCCGCCTCGGGCCTGACCGAGGCGTGATACCAGCGCGTGCCCCAACCCGGTGGAAGGCGTGAGCACGCCGGCGCGGTGCGACGCCCCGCTGTGGTCATCGAGGGCGAGACAGAGGCCGAGCTCGGCCAGCATCTTGGAGGTTGCGCCATAGCCGGGGTCGCCTTGGCCAGAAATTCGCGTGCGGGTGGACTTCGCGTTGGCGGTGGCGGTCACCTCGATCTCGAAACCTCCATCGCGTAGCAGCCACGAGGGCGGACCTTCCCCGGAGCTTGGTTTGAAGTTGATCGGTTCGCCCAGGAAATAGCCGAACCCGCGACTAGCCCACATTCCCGCTACCCGCATCCACATCCCTGCGGCTGCGCACTCGCTGTAAGACGTATGCTTGTGCTCGCCGCGGAGCATGAGGCTGCGCCGCACGACTCTGGCGTTGATCGGCGCCATGAAGAATGTGGAAACGACGCCGTAGGTCGAATCGAAACCCCACTGAAAGTCTGCGGCCATGCCATCGGCAGTCCCGGGGGTTCCGGTCTCGGCACCTGTGGTTCCGGGTGCCAGAAGATAGGGATCTGCTTCCATCGCGTCGCTGTAATTGCCCGATTTTTTCGCTCGCGCCGTCGCCTTCCCTGAGTTCAAGGTGCCACCGGAAAACGACCCGGTGTAGCGGGTATAGACGCCGCGGAGCTGCACCTTCTGGTCAGAATCACCCGGCAGAGCCTCTGCCGCGACAAACGCACCGAGGTCGGAAGGAATCGAATCGACACCGCCGCCCAGAATCACTTTCGCTCCGGACTGCTCTGCGAGGTCGTGAAAAGCCTGAACCATTTCGGCTTGCCAGAAGCCTTCTCCGGCAAGGTCGGAGTAATGGACGCCCGCTCGAGCACACGCGCCCAACAGAGCTGCGCCGTTGTAGAGGGAGTAGGGGCCCGCGCAATTGAGGACCACGGCCGTCCGCGCGACCATCGCGGATACGGCGTCGGCATCCTCGAGGTCCACGCAGAGAGTCTCGGGCCGCCCCCCGAGCCTGGCCGACAACTCGGCGAGCTTGCTCTTCGTGCGGCCCGCGATGGCCCAGCGCTTGCCGCGCAGTTCAGGGTGGGTGTCGAGGTAGGTGGCGACCAACTGGCCGGTGAACCCGGTCGCTCCATAGACGATCAAGATCAATGGTTGGGGTTGGCTGGATGTTGCGGGCGTCTCGTCCTGAGAAGTCATCGTTTTCCAGAATAGCTGGATGACATCCTGCGTCAAAGCGTTCGCGGTTATTCGATGCCGCGATGCGTTAGCAGTGAAGGTGTTCGCGGGGTCCATCGCCACAGGCGTCCAGCGTTTCAGCCACGCGCAGTCTCGTGGTACGTGGGCAACAAACCTTCAGGGGGCGCATATGAATTTGAGTGGTCGTCGGTCGAATCTGCAGTTCGTCAAGTATGTAATTTTTGCGGTAATTTTTCATGTCGCAAGCGGCTTGGGTCTCGCACAGGCACAGGAAGACGCCGCCGGAGCCCTGCAGGCAGGGTCGGCCGCCGAGGCCGCAGCGCCACCCGAGCGCACGTTGCAGGATCCGCTTCCGGAGCCTGCCTATGAGCCGGCGATCACCAGCACGATCGATGATACAAGCACCGCAGACGCCATGGGCGAACAAGAGGCCGAGACCCTTCTTGCCGACGGCGAAGCCAAGAAAATGTCGAGGGGCGAGCAGCGCAGGATTGAAGAGATCGTTGTATCCGCGCGTCGCCGTACCGAGCTTCTCGAGGACACGCCGGTTGCGGTGACCGCGCTCTCGGCTGATGACCTCATCGATGCCAACGTGACCAACTTGCTCGAGATCGGAGAACTCGTTCCCAACCTTCAGGCAATCTACACGGGTGCGGGTGCGGCCTTCGTGATTCGCGGGATCGGCTCTTTCCCGGCGCCTTATTTTGACCAGGGGGTCGGCCTGTATGTGGATGGCGTCTATCTGCCGCGACAGCAGGGCAATATCACCGAGATGGTCGATGTCACTCAGATCGAGGTTCTGCGGGGTCCACAGGGCACCTTGTTCGGGAAAAACAGCGCTGGTGGCGCAATCCGGATCACCACGGCCAAGCCGGACTCCGAGCTCGGCGGCTCCTTGCGGTTGCGCTATACGACCAACAACAACGTACAGACCCGCGCGATGTTGAATGTGCCGATCAATTTCGGCGACTTTCAGGACCGCCTGGCGGTGCGCGCAAACTTTGCCTCCACCAATCAGGGTGGCTTTGTCAAAAATATCTACAACGACCAGTGGCTGGGCAATCAGGACAATCTGGGCTTCCTCGGCAGCTTGCGCTTCCTGATCACCGATGACCTGGTGCTGGATGTTTCGGGTCTGTGGAACCAGACCCATAGCCGAGGCCTCGGCTCCCGCTGCATGTATATTCAACCTTCGCAGTTCGAGGCGATTATGGATTTGCCAGCCGCCCTGGGCGGGCCGCCGGAAGGAACCTACAATCAGGCGAAGTACAAAGAGGCTTGCGAGGAGGCGCTTCGTTACAAGGTCAACATGGACGCGCCGAATTTCTACAAGCAGCAATCGTCCATGGTCTGGGGTTCTCTGACCTGGGATATCGGCGATCTGGCGGTTTTCGAAGATCTGCAGACACAGTTCCTGACGTCGGGCCGCCGGTACAACGAGTATCGCAATTTCGACGCCGACGGGACGCAATACGATATTCTTGTAGCCTCTTCGACCGGCGACAACCCTTATGGGGGTTCCCCCGGGGACGGTTGGTCCATCACCGAGGAGATACAGTTGACGGGTGCCGCGCTCGATGGACGCATCAGTTTTGTTACCGGCGTCTTTGGCTCGATGGAGTCCGTTTATGACAATACTCTTCTCGAGGTTCTCCCCAATACGCTTGCCGACGTGAACGGCGGGATTACCGATGGGGAGTTCAAGACGAAGAACTGGGACTTCTCGATCTTTGGTCAGGCGGATGCCGCTTTGAACGATTGGCTGAATCTAACCGCTGGCATTCGTTTCGGGCGGACCAAGAAATCGGTCAACCGTCTGCGGATCCAGCCGGTTGAGGGCGCTTACCCGGGGCCGGTTGCTTGCCAGCCGGGTACGGGACCCGGCAACGTCAACGATTTGGGCCAGGAGGTAACCTGCGTTCCTCTGCTGGCAGGACCGGGTGAAGATCCCTACGAGAACAACCGGTTTCCGAGCTCCGGCGAATGCCGAGAGGGAACCGGTCCGATCCCGGAGTATGACGCCGAAGGAAATGTCGTCGAGTACCGCGAGGGCGATGTGATGTGTGATCCTGAGCCCTGGAATGGGACAAGGTACTTCACCAACTGGTCGCCGATGATCTCCTTGCAGGCCACGATGCCCGAAGATCTGCTTTTGGATACGCCGATCGACCATTTGATGGGTTATTTTCAGTTCGCTCGGGGCTACAAGACCGGCGGTTTCAATGGAGGGGCCCTGGATAATGATCCCCGCAATCGAGATTATTTCGATTCCGAGACCGCCGATGCCTTCGAGATCGGCTTGAAGACGGTCTGGCTCGATCGGATGTTGACCGCCAACCTGACCGGCTTTGTGACCATGTATCAGGACCTGCAGCTGCCGACGTCCGAAACGCTTTTTCCGGAAGATGGCTGCCTCCCGACAGACGACCGTCTCGACGAGTGCCTGACCGTCTCGGCGTCCTTTACCCGAAACGTGCCCAAGGCAAATATCCGCGGGATCGAGTTCGACTTCTCGTTCCAACCGCGCGAGTTCATTCAGCTCAGTGGCAACCTCGGCTTGCAGGATGCCCGCATCGGCGAGTGGCGCACGGCCGAGAATCCTCTCACCGGTTTGCCGGAGAACGTCTCGGGACGGAAGTTCTCCTACGTCCCGTCGATCAACTCCTACCTCGCATTGACGACACCTTTTCCGGTCGAATTTCCCATGGAGTTCTTCTCGGGCCTGATGTTGCCGCGAGTGGATTGGTCCTACCAAAGCGATGTTCAGTGGCACAGTCCCAATTTGAACAACGGGGCCACGCCGAATGCGGCGCTGCAAGAGGCCTATAGCAACGTGAACCTGCGTCTGACCTACCTGTTCAATGATGGCCAGACTTCGGTCGCACTCTTCGGCGAGAACATGGTCAATGTGAAACCGATTACCGGTGTGCTGAACAATTCGCAGCGGGTTCTGGGAACGGTCCTGAATTACTACGGTCAGGGTCGAGCCTTCGGTTTCGAAATTACCCACGAGTTCTGATCCACGAGTTCCGACCACGAGTTCTGACGGGCGAGTTCTGCGGGACGAGCCGGTCTCCTCGGGCTCCGGACTCGCAAGATTGCTGGCATCCGGCCCGGTCACCCCATGGGTGGCCGGGCCGTTTTATCAGGCCGGGTTCTCGGAGCCGGATGTCGCGGGGCGACCGGCTTGTGGGGCCGCGTGCGGATCGTCGCTGATTTCTTCAAGCTCCAGGCCGCGCGTCTCGGGAAGCAGGAAGAGCGCGAGGCCGGCAATGATGGCAAAACAGCTGACGATGCTCTCCACGGCGGGTAGCGAGTACCCCATGCTTTGGCCCCAACTGATCGACCATAAGCCAAGTGCTGCGCCAACCGTTCCCGTCAGGGTCATCCATCCCGCCGCCGTGCTGCGTTGGCTTGTGGGAAAGGACTCGGTGACAATCGCCCGCAGCATGACGTTGGCGGCAACGCTGCCAAACGAAAGGATGATCCAGAAGATCGCGAGCTTATCGCTCGAGACGTGAAAAAAATTGATCGCACCGAGCGGCAGCATGCACATCACGACCATGCCGACGGGGCGCCTGCCGAACCGGTCACCCAGGCGTCCGGCCGCGACGTTGGCCCAAAGCGGGATCAGTCCGCCGACCAGGATCAGCGCCGAGTATTCCCATGGCTCCCAGCCATGCTCTTCCAGAATGAAATAGGGAACAAATTGCATCACGGCCAACTCGGAGGCGGCATAGATAAAGCAGGCCAGAGTCACCCCGAGCATGCGTTGCGGATAGGTTGTGAAGAGATCCCGAATGGGTTGGGCCCAGCCGAGAAGGTTGCTGGTGGGGCCTTCCAGCTCGTCACGCTGTTGCTGGATCTCGGCGAAGCGCTTGGTTTCCGGAACGTTGCGCAAGAAAAGCGGCAGGAAGAGCAGAGGCGCGGCTCCCACCAGATAGAGCGCTCGCCAGCCACCTGGGAGGACTTCGATCTGGCTGAAAAGGATCGCCGAGAGTCCGTAGCCAAGAGCGCCCAGTGCACCGAAGATTCCCATGCCCCAGCCGCGATGCTTGGCGGGGAATTCCTCGGAAATAATCACGATTGCGGTGGCAGAGAATGTGATGAACGAGACCCGAGCCAGCATTTGCAGGAGGGCGAAGACGAGGATCGTCGGGCTGAACGCGCTGGCCAAAGTGGCCAGACTCAGCCCGAGAAGAGAGGCCAGAAACACCTTGCGGCGCCCGAAGCGGTCGGCAAAAGGCAACAAGGCGAACGCCGGCAGCCCACCGAGCCGGATCAGCCCGGTCCAAAGGCCGAGGGTTTCTTCGGAGATTTCGAGATCAGCGGCAATGAAGCTGAGCGCCGAGGTGAGCAAGGAGAGGTCATAGGCCTCAAAGAAGACGGCCAGACCGACAGTTCCCAGAAGGGTGAGGGACTTGGCGTCAACGTCGGGGATGGCCCCGAGAAAAAAAGGAATCCACCAGGGCCTGCGCGTTCGCGTTGGCGGGACGGGGTCGGTGGGGTCCTCCGGTACATCAGACATCTTGCACCGAGGTTAGCGGGGGGATGGGAGGGCCTGCAACTTCAAACGGGCGCACGGTCGCGCAGGACGGTCATCCAGTCATTGTTCGGGCTGGGCTGGCCCCAGATCTGCTCGGTGCGATCCACGGTAGCGCTCTCCGCGTAGTGATAGACCATCGCGGCGCGGACCTCGCCAGCCTCGTGGTCTGTCGAGCGGTGCATGAGGTGTCCGTGGAAGACCAGCAAATCGCCAGGTTGCATCAGGACACGCTCGGCGCCGTCCATTTCGTGGTCCACGATCTCGACGTAACCAAAGGGGGCATCGGGTCGCGGGTCGGTAATGGCGTCATGCACTGCTTCGGTCTGCGATCCCGGCAGCACCCAAAGCGGGCTGTTTTCCGCCCCGGCCTCGGTGATCGCCAACCAGGCTCCGACCTGAAGATCGCGACCAAAGGGGAAGTAGAAGGCGTCCTGATGCCACGGTTGCCCCAGTGCCCCGGGCTGTTTGAAAATGAATTGTGAGAGAAAACAGTCGACATCCGGCCCGAGAAGGTCGGCCATGATGGCCAGAAGCGCGGGGTCTGTCGCGCCGGCATGGAAGGTCGGGTCGTCTCGGTGCAGGCGAAAGATCTTGGAGGCCCGTTCTTCTCCGAGCCGTCCTGGCTGGTCGAGGCGCGTTTCACGCAGGACGTAGGCCGGAGCGATCGATTCTCCGGCGACTTCCGCCCGGGCCAGTTCCACGGCGCGATCCCAGAGTTTCCGGCAGGTCGGGCCCGAGGCAAAGCCACGTCGCACGAAGAAACCGTTTTCTTCCCAATCGTTCTTCTCCGTTGGGGTGAGGCTGGTGGCGATGGGTCTGGTCACGATTTCGTCTCCGCTCTTTTCTTTTCTTCTCTTCTCTTCGCGATTCCCGGGTCTTCTCTATTCTTGTCGCGGATCCGGGCTCCGTTCCTCGGGATTGGAATATGAGTGGCCGGCTCTTGACGCTGGGGCAGGTGCCGGAGACACTGCGGGAGAAAGGAACTCTGGAAATGCCCTATCATCATTTGGCGTTCGCTTCCCATAATACTGAAGCCACGGACTGTTTTTACCGCGAGGCGATGGGATTTACGCTCAGCAAGGTCGAAGTGGGCCCCACGCCTACGGGGGGATGGTCCAAGCATTTTTTCTACGATACCGGGGACGGTTCGATGATTGCGTTTTGGGAAATTCACGACGAACACATTCCCTCGCCGCCCACCACGGCGATCTCGACGGGGCTCGGTTTGCCGGAATGGGTGAATCACGTGGCCTTCGATGCACCGACTCGTGAGGATCTCGACGAACATCGCAGCCGACTGAACCGCAACGGCTACGACGTGCTCGAAGTCGACCACGGGTGGTGCATCTCAATCTATATGCAGGACCCCAATGGCATCATGGTCGAATTTTGCCATTCCACTCGTGAATTCACCGCCGAGGAAGTCGCCGAAGCAGCCGTCTTGCTGCGTGCCACAGAGCCACCCGCATCCTCGCCGCCACCGTCGGTTCGCGGCTTTGCCGGCGAGGGCCAACCTCTGCATTTGCGCAGCGCCTAGCCCCGGCGGCCTTGCGGCCCGTAGCTCCGCCACGACCGTCCGCCACGCCCCTCTTCTTGCGACCAGGCCGCGGGTATCGAATGCTTTCGGAGCGATCGGACTTAGAGACGGCGCGCAGCGTGGAACCCGTCGCCGATGGCGCCTTCGAGATAGTCGACACCTGTGGCATCGCCGAGGACCTGTATCTCGGGAGCTATTCCGTCGAGCATCCGAGCTAACTCGGGGGCGGGCTCAAGGCCCGAGGCGATGATCACCGCATCCGCAGGCGTCGTTTCTTCGCCGACGGTCCCGTCCGGATTTTTCTGCGTGTAAAAGACCGAATGGGCATCGATGCCGGTGGCCTCGGCCTCTCGGCAAACCTCGACGCCGAGTTCTTCGAGTTCGTGCAGGACGCGAAAGCGGCGCGGGTGGGCCATCTCCAACGCCGGGATTGCTTCTGACGCCAGGATTTTGACCCGTCGACCTCGCTCCGCAAGAAACTCGGCAATCTCGCAGCCCACCAAGCCGCCGCCAAGGACGACCACGTTCTTGCCGATCGGCATATAGGCGTAGGAGGCTTTTCGAATGCGGGCGGGGTCGGTGGTGAGTCCGGTCGCGCGGCCGATCCGGACCGCGAGCCGTCCGGTGCGCGAGATCTTCTTGTCAGCACCTGCATCCTCGCCACCGGTCAGGAGGCTGCGCAAATCGTCTCCGTCGAGCACGTGGTCCTGATCCACGCCCGGGATCTTCGGTCGCGATTTGGAGGCTCCGTGGCAAAGCAGCAGGACGTCGGGTTTCAGATCTCGAACAAGAGCGGCATCGACGGCTGTGTCGAGGCGAATTTCGACCTCGAGGAGCTGGAGCTGGTTTTCGTACCAGCGCAGGAGCCGCTCATTCGGTTCGTAGACGACCGCGCCAAACCGCAACGCGCCGCCGAGCTGCGAGCTTTTCTCGCAAAGGGTCACGCGATGCCCGCGGCTGGTGGCAATCCGCGCGGCTTCCATGCCGGCGGGCCCACCTCCGGCAATCAGAATATGCTTGCGGTCCTCGGGCCCCACGGTGTCGAGGTCGGCGAATTCCGTTTCGTGCGCCGTTACCGGGTTCACCGCGCAACGCACGGAGCGATCGAAGAAAGCCTGAGCCACGCATACGTAGCAATAGACACAGGGCCGAATCTCCGCGGCCTTGCCGTCACGTAATTTTCTCGGAAGTTCGGGATCCGCGAGCAATTTGCGCCCCATGGAGACCATGTCGAACACGCCCTTGGCGATCAGGGATTCGGCCTCGTCCGGTTCAATGCGGCCCACCGCGATCACCGGTACGGGAACCAGCGCGCGGATATCCTTGGCGAAATCGACATAGGCCGACGGCGCATGGGGGAGGGGGCCGTCGGTGAAGCCCGGAGCCGAGGTGGCGTCGGCGTAGGCGGTCATATGAATGGCATCGGCACCGGCGGCGACGGCCAGCTTTGCGGTCTGCTTCGCTTCCTCGAAGGTGATCCCGTCGGGTGTCCGGAATTCGCAGGCATCCAGCCGCACCAGTACCGGGAAATCCTCTCCGGCGCGCGCCTTGATCGCCCGGATGACCTCGCAAAGAAGACGGGCACGGTTTTCCTGCGAGCCGCCGTATTCGTCGTCGCGCCGATTCCAGCAGCGTGAAAGAAACTCCGAGAGCAGATAGCCATGCGCGCCATGGACTTCGACGGCATCGAATCCGGCACGCCGGCTGCGCTCGGCGGCAGAGGCGAATTTGTCGATCACCCAGGCGATATCCTCATGGTCCGCTGCACGGATTTTTCCACCTCCGCCGGAGGCCTCGATCATCAGGGTGATCTCTTCGTGAGAGAGGTCGTTCCCCATGGTCATGCTGCCATGCCATTTTGGCTTTGATGGCATGAGGATGTCGCGGCCCTCCTTGGCGTCCAGCCGAGATACCTTGCCGTGATGCACCAATTGCAAGGCGATCTTGCTGCCGTGTCCATGCACTCGACGCGCCAGCTCCGTCAGGCCGGGCAAATATTCATCCGAGGAGGATGCGATCTGCCGGCGGGCGTTGGCCCCCATCGGATATGCGCAAGCGCTGACCTCGGTGATGATCAGGCCGGCGCCGCCCCGGGCGCGTTCTTCGTAGTAGCGAATCGCGGGCTCGCGGAGGTGCCCATCCTCGTCGAGGATTTCCACTCCCATCGGCGCCATGGCGATTCGGTTGGGAACGGTCATGGCCCCGATCGAAAGGGGCGTAAAGAGGTGCGACGGCATCCGATGAGTTCTCCGATATCTCTCAGCGAGGGTTTCGTTCGGTGAAAAAGAAGTCCTCTGAGTTTTGGTAGAGATACTTCTCCAGAACGCCGTCTCTGAGGTCGAGGGACTGGGCTTCATCCAGGCATCTCTGGAAAGATAATACGGGATGGTCCGAGGCGAACATGATTCGGTTCTGCCCGCGCGTATTCATGAAGTGCAGGAGTTCCTCGGGGAAGTATTTGGGAGCGTAGGCTGATGTCATCAAGCGCAGATTGGCGTATTTGATCATCAACCGGGTGGCGACATCCCACCAGGGATCAGCACCGTGCGCCATGCAGACTTTCAACTCCGGGAATTGATAACAGATCCGGTCGAGGTGCATGGGGTTCTGGCAATCACCAGGCATTGGCGGCCCCGGCAGTCCGGTGTTGATCGAGATGGGAAGGTCCAGCTCGATGCATTTGACATAAAGCGGGTAGTAGATCGGGTCCGTAGGCGGTTTGTCGATGGCGAAGGGGACCACTCGCGCCATGACCACGGGATGTTCGCTCACGAGTTTTTCGAGCTGCCAGACTTCCTCCATCCTTCCAGTGGGCTGACAATAGGCGGAATAGAAGAAGCGTCCGGGGTGTCGTCGCGCGAAATCAAAAATTCGTTCGGGTGTTTCGGCGATATTGATCGTGAGAACGACCTTTTCGACTCCGGCAGCATCCATTTCGGCGACCAGCCGGTCACATTCGATATTCTCGAAGAACTCGTCGCCCGCCTTGAAATAGTCTTCCTTGACCCGAACGAGATATTCGGCCGGTTCCTGGTCGCCCATCGACACATTGACCCAGAGGTCGTTTGCTTTGGTCTGCATATTTTCTCCTCAGGCAATGGTGCGAAAGCCGATCAGGCCGCCGCCATCGAGCACGAGAGTCTGACCCGTCATCCAACTACCTGTTTCGGCGGCTAGATAGAGGGCGGCTCCTGCAATATCCTCAGGCTCGCCGAGTCGTTCCAGCGGGTAGGCCTTGGCCACCTCGTCACCCCGGTCACCCTCCCAGAGCATGCGCGCAAAATCTGTTTTGATCAAACCCGGGGCAATCGCATTGACGCGGACTTTCGGGGCGAGCTCGGCGGCGAGTTGCTTGGTGGCGTGGATCAGAGCTGCCTTGGTGACGTCATAAACTCCGAGCACGGGATTGGTCGCGAGACCGCCGACGCTGGAAATATTGATGACGCTCCCTCCGTGCTCCTGCATGCGCTTCTGCCAGGCCAATTGCGTCCAGAACAGAGGTGCTGTGAGGTTGATTTCCAGAGTCTTGTCCCAGCGCGCTCGATCCACATGGATCATGGGGCCAGCGTAGGGGTTCGTGGCGGCATTATTCACCAGAATATCGAGCCCTCCGAGACGGTCGATGGTGGCCCCCACAACCCGCGCGGCGTCCTCCGGTTTGCCCACATGCCCCGGTTCGAAAGAGGCATTCGGGCCGATCTCAACCGCGGCTTTCTCGCAGGCCTCGGCGTTGCGCGAGGTAATCATGACCTTGGCTCCCGAGGCTGCAAAGCTTGCGGCGATCGCGCGACCGATGCCACGCGAACTTCCGGTGATCAGAGCTACTTTTCCGTCCAATCGTAAATCCATATCGAGAAAATGCCTACGGTCACCGCCGGGATGCAAGCCCACTGGAGTTGGCCGCGGGTTCGGGGCCGCGGGCTCAGGCGATTCAGGCGAGTCCGGCGGGGCGCGTGGGCGGATCGGACGCAAAGAAAGTCTTGAACTGTACCGTCCGGACGGTATAATTGCGGTCCTGATGTTTGGTAGAAAAAAGACGAAAATCTGGGATTTCCTGATCATTGGCGGTGGTTCTGCTGGTTGTGCGCTGGCGAATCGGCTGAGTGCCAACCCGGAAAATCGGGTACTTGTTCTCGAAGCGGGACGCCCGGACTACAAATGGGATCTGTTCATCCATATGCCGGCCGGGCTGAGTTTTCCCATCGGCAATCGCTTTTACGATTGGAAATACCTGTCGGAGCCTGAGCCCGGGATGAACGGTCGTCGGGTCTACCACGCCCGGGGCAAGGTTCTGGGTGGATCGAGCAGTATCAATGGGATGATCTATGTTCGCGGGAACCCGATGGATTATGAGCGGTGGTCCGCCGAGCCGGGAATGGCTGAATGGGACTACGAGCATTGCCTTCCGTATTTTCGGCGCGCCGAAACTTGCCTTGAAGGCGATGCTGATTTTCACGGCTCGGCAGGCCCGCTGCACCTCGAGAAAGGACCCTGCGAGAACCCTCTCTTTCCCGCTTTTCTGCAGGCCGCCCGCGAAGCAGGCTATCCGGCGACCGCGGACTCGAACGGTTTTCAGCAGGAAGGATTCGGGCCTTTTGATCGAAATATTCACAAAGGTCGTCGCTGGAGTGCGGCTCGCGCCTACCTGCATCCGGTTCTGCATCGACCAAATCTGGAGGTAGTGACCCACGCTCATACAACCCGATTACTCTTTGAGGGGACACGGGTGGTCGGTGTGGAGGCTCGGCGCCGCGGTCGAATCGAGAAGTTTTTTGCGGGCTCCGTCGTGGCGGCCGGGGGCGCGATCAACACTCCGCAACTTTTGCAATTGTCCGGGATCGGTTCGGCAGAGCATCTATCCTCGGTCGGGGTGGCGCCGCGCGTAGAGCTTCCCGGCGTGGGCGAGAATCTGCAGGACCACCTCGAGGTCTATTTGCAGCATGCTTGCCGCGAGCCAGTTTCGGTTCAGCCCAGCCTGCAGTGGCGCCGGCGTCCCTGGGTGGGGCTGCAGTGGCTGTGGGGCAAAACCGGGCCCGCCTCCAGCAATCATTTCGAAGCTGGGGGGTTCATTCGGAGCAATCCTGCCGAGCCGTATCCCAACGTACAATTCCATTTCCTCCCGCTAGCGATCCGTTATGACGGGACCTCGCCGCAGGCAGGACATGGCTATCAGGTCCATGTCGGCCCGGTGCTGTCGGATGCACGTGGCTCGGTGCGCATTCGCTCCGATGACCCCGGTATCGCTCCGGCGTTGCGTTTCAATTACCTTTCGACGGAACGAGACCGCCGGGAATGGGTCGAGAGCATTCGTTGCGCGCGGGAAATTCTCCGTCAGCCAGCGTTGCAGCCCTTCGACGACGGAGAAATATCGCCCGGACCCGAGGTCGAGACAGATGCGGAAATCCTCGAGTGGGTTCGCAACGATGCTGAAACAGCGCTCCATCCCTCGTGTACCTGCCGCATGGGCACAGATCCCCTCTCGGTGGTGGACCCCGGGACCATGGGCGTGCACGGGGTTGAGGGCCTCTCGGTGGTCGATGCATCGGTCCTGCCGACGATTACCAACGGGAATATCTACGCTCCCACCATGATGGTGGCCGAGCGCGCAGCGGATATTCTCCTTGGAAATGAGTGCCTTCCTGCCGAAAACACTCCTTTTTATGCTGCTTCGACAGCCAAGGTTGCATGAAACTTCGCGGGTTTGGGCTTGAGAAATCAGTCGCTGGTTGTTGATAATTGGTGACGGGCCGACTTCCGGGGACCTCTCCGAGGGTCGGCTCTTTTTGAATCTGCTGGGAGGCAAGAGAAAGTCATGGCGGAAAAGGCCGAAATCAAAACGCAAATCAGAGAGCTGAAAGTCCAGCGTGGCACGGCAGAAGAAGCCAAGGACGCCGCGGGTCTGAAGAAGATTCGACGGGGCATTCGCTCGCTGAAGCGAGAGCTCCGTTCGATGAATGGCGCGGCCGTTCAGGCAGCCAGAACCGCCAAGGAGCAGGAACACGCTGCGGCGAACAAGACCAAGTCTTCGGAGAAGGCAGCGGCCGCAGCGCAGCGAGAGAAAGAAGCCCGCGAGGCGGAAGCCGCGCGGGAAGCTGAGGCGGCAGCTGCCGCCCAAGCTGCCGCGGAAGCAGCGGCCGCCAAGGCTGCGGAAACAGCGGCCGCTCTTCAGGCTGCTGCTGCGGAAGCCGCACCCGAGGCTGCTGCGGAAGCCGCACCCGAGGCTGCTGCGGAAGCCGCACCCGAGGCTGCTGCGGAAGCCGCACCCGAGGCTGCTGCGGAAGCCGCGCCTGAGGCTGCTGCGGAAGCCGCGCCTGAGGCTGCTGCGGAAGCCGCGCCTGAGGCTGCTGCGGAAGAGGAAAAGAAAGACAGCTGATTCTTCCCGACGGACTGTCGAGAGATTCGGAAAGGCCACACCCCTCAGGGTGTGGCCTTTTTTTGTCACGATTTTTCGATTGCGGAAGGGGTTTGGCTCGAGGGTAGCTTGCCGTGATCCCAGCTGACGAAACGTTTCGGGGTCAGACGGAGCAGGACGCGCTTGCCGGCCATTTGTTGCTTGAGTTCGAGGGGCAGGTCGTCGACGGCCGGAAGTTCAATGCCCACCCGAGCATTGGCCTCGACCATGGTTTGGACGGTCGCATCGAGAGCATCGGTGATGATTTCAGCATCGGCTTCGATCATCACACCGCGAAGCTCATGATAAGCGATCCCGGTCTCGACCAGCAGAGTCACTTTGGGATTCCGCTCGATATTCCGGACTTTCTGGCTTGTGGCATAGGTGGACATCCGGACCGTCAGGTCCTCGTCCAGCCCGAACCACATCGCGATGGCATGCGGATAACCGCGAGGCCCCTGAGTGACGAGCGTCATGGCACGGGCGGTACGGAGAAGTTCACGAATTTCAGGGTCGGTCAGACGGATCTTTTCACGCATGGACATCGCAGCAGGTTCGCATTGATGAGGCTTGCCTTGCAACAGCCTCAATCCAGAAGAAGCAGAAGAAGAGCTGCAATGAGCAGGATGATCCCGACGATTTCCCGGCGCTTGAGTCGTTCACGGAAGAAAATCAGCGATGAGCCGATGGCGAAGAGGAGTTCGACCTGTCCGAAAGCCCTGACGTAGGCAGCATTCTGAAGGAGCGAGGCACCGAACCACCCGGCGGAGGCTGTCGCGCCGACCAGTCCGACGAGACTGCCACGCCGCCAACAGCCCGCGACTTTCCGCAGCATGTCCGGGTCGCGTACGCAGATTTCCAGAGTCATCAACAGAACCTGAAAAATCAGTACGCAGGTCAGGGTGAAGATCGAGCGCAGCAGGAAATCACCGGTGGCGAGGTCGAGACCGGCGCCTCGGTAGAAAACTGCAGCCAGCGCGAAGGCGGCTCCGGCGCACATGCCCAGCAGAGCTCCGCGATCGGTGAAGAGGCGACCCCAGAGGGTGGGACGAAACGCTTCGCGGCCGACGGTAAGCACCAGGACCGCAACCAACCCGAGCGCGATTGCCCCGAGTCCGCCGAAGGGGACACGTTCTCCCAAAATCATCAGACCGAAGAGCGCTGCCAGCAGAGGTTCGGTTTTGGAGTAGGCGATGCCGGCCGCATAGTTGCGGGACTCAAAACTGCTCAGCAGGGCCGCGGTGCCGAGAATTTGAGACGTTCCGCCGAGGACGCAATAAAGAAGAAAGCGAGGTTGGATGGCCGGGAGGTCTTCCCCGCGGCCGGTTGTCAGGAGGAGGAGTCCGAATAGAGCCACAGGGACGCCAAACAGAAAACGGACATAGGTCGCGCCGCGGGTGCCAAGCTCCGGTTGCAGGGATTTCTGCAAGGAACTGCGCAGGTTTTGCATGAATGCTGCCATCAGCGTAAGAGGCACCCAGAGATCGCCGCCCAGATCTTCTATGGGCGGCATGGATACGCATTTCTGCTGATTTTCTTGTGCGTCATCTGTCTTTCACCGACGCGCCCCATCGAGGAAGCGGCCGTTTTCTATCGATCGAATAGCCGAAGCATGGCCGTCTCCTCCAAGGAAAGCAATCTGCTTCAGGCTGCTGGACACGGGGGGGCACGTCTTGGCAAACTCGCTTGCGGACGGCCGATCGCCATCCGCTTGCCCTTTGCGACGCGGGAGACGACAAGGGAGAAGATTCGTAACCCGGAGGAAAGATGCTCAGCAAATTCGACGATTACCCGATTCACCAGACAGCAGAACCCGTGGCCGTCCGCGCGACAGGCGATCGCAATGCTTACGACCGCTACTGGTTCAACGGCTATGGGGAGGAAGGCGAATTCTACTTCGGGATCGGTATGGGGCTCTATCCCAACCTGGGGATTCTCGATTGCGGCTTCAGCCTGGTCATCGATGGCGAGCAGCATGCGTTTCATGGCTCGCGGCGGGCGCCTTTGGACCCAAGCGATACCAGTTGTGGTCCTTTCCGAATCGAGATCGTCGAGCCGATGCGTCAGGTCCGGTTGATCCTCGACGACAATCGAACCGGGATCTCGGCAGATCTTCTTTTCACGGCGCGAACCGCCGCGGTGGAGGAGGGGCGACAGACCCGCCATGCTGGCGGGCGCGTGATGATGGATGCCACCCGGTTTGCGCAATTCGGACACTGGCAGGGCGAAGTGCGCTACGCGGGCAAGACCCTGTCGATCAAGAGTTGTCCCGGGACCAAGGACCGTTCCTGGGGCGTGCGGCCGGTTGGTGCGCCGGATCCCGGTCCTGCACCGGCACTCGTGATGCCGGAAGTCTTCTTCCTCTGGGCACCGCTGCACTGGGAGAATCGCTGCACGCATCTGGGGATCTTCGAAGAAGCCGACGGGACGCCCTGGCATACCGACGGTGCTCTGGTGCCGGTGTACGGGTCCCCTGAGGAAATTCCCGCGAATGCGGACGAAGGTATCGAGAGAGTCGTTTCGGTCGAACGGCGGCTGGAGTACGTGCCCGGTACCCGTCAGGCAAAACGTGCCGAGATTGTGCTGGTCCAGAGGGATGGGACGCGCAACGAGATTACTCTGGAACCGTTGCTTCTTTTCCGGATGAAGGGGATTGGCTACCAGCACCCGGAGTGGGGACACGGGCGTTGGAAAGGTGAACTGGAATTTGCCGGCGAATCGTGGCGCTGTGAGGATATGGATCCATTGGCTCTGGATAACTTGCATATTCAGCAGGTGATGCGCGCGAGTATGGGCAACGAGAAAGGGATCGGTGTTCTCGAACAGATTGCCATCGGCCCGCATGCTCCGTCCGGATTCCGCGGGCTTGTTGACGGCGCTACCTGATACCTTCGCTACGATGCGAAGACTTGTTTTTCTGGTCGTATGGGGTTTGGCCTCGGCATCCCCTGTGCTCGGGCAGTCGCTGAATCTCGACTTGCTCGCGCAGGCACCCTTTACGACCAGCGCTTTGCTCGGCGGGGGGGAACTCGGGTCTTTTTTGGGGCAATCCAGCCGCGGCAGGGAATGGGAGCCTCTGCCCGACGGCCGGCAGGCACGTTCTTTCGCGCGGCGCAGCACAATCGACGTCCGCTATCGTTCGAGCGAGGCCGAGGAGTTGACGCTCCTATGTGGTGTGCCCGACGCGGGCACTGGCGGGGTGCGTGTGTCGGTTCTGCTCAATGGGCGCCGCCTCGGGATCGTTCGATTTTCGCGGGAAATGGAGGTCGCTCGGTTTCCTCTGAACGCGCGCCGCGTTCGTCCCGGAGTGAACCGTATCGAAATCAAGAAGCCGGCGGGAGACCCCGCTACGGGCACCAACGCTCTGGTCTGCAGCTTCTTCGGCATTGGGCGACTCGGGGCAGCACCCAGACCCGCTCTGAGCTGGGATCCTTTGCCGAGCGATGGTGGCGCTCTGGTTATCGAACCTGGGCAGACCTTCGAGGTCTTTTTGCGGCATCCGGCAGGGGCTCGATTTTCTCTGGAGCTTTGCCGCGGATCGTTGAAGTTGGTCGCCGAGCATTCTCAGCACGACGTATTCGTGCAGGACCTGGAAACCGGTCCGCTCCGGGAGATCGCCGTGCCGGGAAACCGATCCGGTTTCGCACGATTGGAACTGGTGGCCGGTTCCCGAGGCGCGCGAATTTGCCGTCTGCAGTTGATGGCTGACGATACCCCGGGCACGTCGAGAGCAACACGTCTGCGAGGGCCCGAAAGACGGCCTCGAAATCTTCTGCTGATTGTCGTGGATACGTTGCGTGCGGACCGCCTCGGGGTCTACGGCGACAGTCGTGGTCTGACGCCGTCGATCGACGCTTTGGCAGCACAGGGCCTTCTCTTCGAGAACGTCGTGGCGCAATCTGCCTGGACGAGTCCGGCGACGGCGTCCATTTTGACGGGAACGAACCCGACGACTCATGGCATACGACGATTGGGCGATACGATCGCGCCTTCGGTTCCCAGCCTGGCGAAGATTCTGGCGGGCGCAGGCTTTTCGACGGCGGCGATCACCACGAATATCAATGTGCGCCCGGAGCTTGGTTTTGATCGAGGTTTTGCGAGCTATCGCTATTTGCCCGAGTCGGATGCCCGAAAGGGCTTTTACGCGCAGGCCGAGGAGGTGCAGGCCGAAGCGTCGGCGTGGTTGGATCGGGATCCGGGTCAGCCCTTCTTCCTCTACCTCCATCTGAGTGAGCCGCATGCGCCCTATGCGCCGGCGGCTGAGGCCAGAGCCCGGTTCGCTCAGGGGACGCCCTCGGCTGCGACCGCTGCGGCCGCCGATCCACTGGACCATTTGTCAAATCTGACGGGAACTTCCATGGGTGCGTCGCGCGTCGAAGATTTGGCTTGGGTAAGCTCTCTTTACGATGCCGAGGTCGCCACGGTGGATGCCATGCTGGGGCAATTGAGGAAAGATCTCGAAGCCCGCGGGCTTTGGGAGACAACGCTGGTCGTTCTTACCTCGGACCATGGTGAGGCCTTCGGGGAGCATGGGTTTGCGGGGCATGGGTATTCAGTATTTTCGGAAGAGGTCCAGGTGCCCCTGATCTTCGGATGGGGGGGCGAGGAGCACGAGGCCCAAAGAGCGGCAGGCCTGGCGCGACAAATCGATGTATTGCCGACCATTCTGGATCTGCTCGGCGTCTCGGCGTCTGCCGGGATCGAAGGCGTCTCCCTGATGCAGGCCTCCCCGAGAGAGGCCTTTACCGAGACCCGTTTGCACCGCCCCGGCACGAGCGGATTGATTCTCGACGACCTCAAGGTAGTCCGGTCGCAGGGGCGCGGCTCGGGCTCGCGGTTAGCTGTCTATGATTTGGGAGAAAACCCGGCAGAGAGCAAGGACGTGATCGGCGAGCATGCCGCATTTGCAGGGTGGGCCGAGCAGGAGCTGCGAAGGCGAGATTTCCTGGCTCCGATCACCCGGAAAGTAAGGGCGGATCCGTCGATAGAATCCCGTCTGAAAATGCTCGGCTATGTTGAGTGATCTTTTCAGGAGGACTTGAGGGCCGGGCGCGGTGCCGGATGGGCATCTTCTCGAGCCCGCCGGCGACCGATGAGATTGGAAAGCCCTCGCTCCAGAAGGGTTTCGTGCCGGCCGGTCAAAATACGGAAAATGTTCTGGAAAGCGCGCCAGGGGCGCACGGTGTAGCTCACGGCGTAAAAGACCACCATCGCAAGTACTCGGGCGATCCCCAGCTGCCGAGCGCTGAGATGGTCCGTGAAGGAAACCGATCGAGTCAGGTCGCCGCCGCACATCAAGGCGAGGAAGTACTCATCGCTCGGAGGCGGCAATTTTTTCTTTTCCAGCAATTGATCGTAGAGAACGGAACCGGGATAAGGCTCGAAGAGAAAGACCAGCGCATCGGAAACGCCAATCACAGCCATCTGGATCAGAAACCAGAAGGTATGCATCAGGTCGCGGAAAGTTTCGTCGGGGAAACCCAGGACGATATTGACCTTCACCTTGAGCCCGTGGCGGGTGCAGGATCGCATTGAGTCCAGCATGACCGGGAGCTTCACCTTTTTCTTGATTCGGCGAAGCTCATCGGGAGAGCCGCTCTCGGGAGCGTAGGTGATGTTACGGCAACCTGTCGCGAAGAGTGCTTCGGCGACATCGGCGTCGATTGCCTCGGATCGTGTGCCGGTCGGCAATTGCCAAACGAAGTCAAGCTCTCTCTCCTGCACCAGATTGCAGAATTCTAGAATCCAATCTCGCTTGATGATGGCCGTCAGATCGTAGAAGTCGAAGCTGTGGACGTCGTAGGTCTTTTGGTAAAACTCAATCTCGTCGAGAACCTTACCGGGATCACGCGCCACCCACCGGGTGGTCCACATGCTGGGGCTGGAGCAAAACGTGCATTGGTAGGGGCAGCCTCGAGTTGCGAGAATGGGCATCGTGCGACCGCGGTCGACGCCAAAGCTCAAGCCCTTTGTCAGGTAATTTTCGATCGGGAAGAGATCCCACGCGGGGATGACCACATCATCGATTTGTTTGATCCGCGGGCGTGCCGATGTCTTGACAAAATTGCCGTCGATCCGAGTGCCGATCCCGGGCACCTCGATCAAAGGTTTATGGTTCTCGAGGGCGTCGAGAAGTTCAACGATGCACTCTTCCCCCTCACCAAAGACGATATGGTCGAGGCCTCCACTGTCCATCGAGTACTCGGGGAGGGCCGTGATCGCCTCGCCCCCGGCCAGGATATGGGCTTGAGGAAAACGTGATTTGAGGGCCAGGGTGAGTTTTCGCACGTAGGCCCAATCCTGCGAGAACATCACGGAGACCGCATAGGCCTCGGCATCGGTGGGTACTTGCTCCAGGATTTCCTCGACGGTCATCCCGCGGCAGGAGAAGCGATCGCCCTCGAGCGGTGTGACCTGCTCCGGTGCTTCGCCGATGGCATCGAGCACGGCGCAGTCATGTCCTGCTTCGCGGGCCGCCGCCACAATATAGGCAAAGCCGATCGGAGGCACAGGCAAGGACACCATTTGGTAACGCAGTTCCACAAAGGGTGGCCGAATGAAGCAGACCTTCATTGGAAATTAATAGCACGCGGCCCATGGGTTATGAAGGCGATATTTCTTCAATTCTGGGCGTTTTTGGCGCGAATTCGTTGCCGAAAGCGTGCTTTTTCGTCGGGATATCGATTCAGGTGCAGTAGGTTTCGGTCTCCAGCGCGTGGGCGAGACCCTGCAGAGGTTCGCGCGCAGCAAACCGGACCGCGTTTAGCCGCGCGTGTTCAGCAAAACGTGCGAAGGCCCGGCGTTCGTTCAATTCGCCCATATCCTCCTCCAAATGCTCTTCGAAGAGTTCTGTGCGCAGTTGCTTTACGGCGTCGGGGCACCAGAACGAAGCATTCATTTCGGTTTCCTGAAAAAAGGATCGCCCCATGAAGTTGGTCGATCCGATCGTGGCCCAGGAATCATCCACCAGCATCATTTTCGCGTGGACATAGATGTCCACTTGTCTGCCGGTAACATCCTCGCGCGCAAGTCCGACAAGCGTGAATCCGGGGTGAGAACCGCAGCGGTCGAGCCACTCGAAGATCGGCGCTGCCACCTCCGGTGCTCGTCGCCGGTATTCGATGAGCTCTTTCATCGGGATTCGCGGTACGACGGCAATCACCTGCACGTCGCGTTGGAGCGCGTCGTGAAGGGCCGACAGGAGCGTCCTCGAAAGGAAGATTTGATTCTCGATATAGATCGTTCGACGTGCGCCGGCGACGGCGGACAAGATCTGCTCGCGCACGCTGGCCTCTCCGGCCGCGATATCGAAGGCTGCGGCGTCGGGTGCGCTCTCGCTCCCCGTATAGACGCCGGACTTCACGGTCCGAGTAATTTGCACGGCCACGTCGCCTTGGACCTCAGCGAGTCGGGACGGAAATGACAGGTCGTCTGCGGTAGCAGGATCGGGAAAACATCCCCCGGGAACCTCTTTCTCGCTCGCCTGATTCCACCGTTGGACGAAGTTATGGAAGACGTCAGTTGTCGAGGGGCCGCGGAGTTCGAGGTACAAGTCATGAATTTCCGCATAGAGGTCCGCTACTCCGCTTTCGGGAGTACCCCGAAGAGCATGCCCCCTCGGAGAGAGCGAGCCGCGATCGAGATTGATGCCGCCCACAAACGCTCTTTCCTCCGGCTGGCCGGCGTCGATCAGCCAACTTTTCTGGTGGTGACAGAATCCGGGTAGGACGTCCCAACGAATTTTCCCTCCCCAACCACGATCTCGCAGCATCTTCTGCTCGGTTTCCGTGCCTGCGAAGATTTGCGAGTCCGATACCAGAGATTCAAGGTCAGGCTCGCGCCAGAAAAGCCCTCGAACGTCCACGCCCCGTTCCGCCGCAGCACCCAGCAGGTCGAATAGCGAGCCGCGCCCCCCCGGGAAACGGAACTCGGCCTCGTGAAAGGCGAGTGTCAGCCAGACGGAGTGTTGGGCTGCCTCGACAACCTCAGCGATACGGCCGAAAGATTCAGGGCCATCAATCAGTGGACGGACTTGATTGCCGCTTCGGCACGGATAGGCGCCGCCAGCGGCCGGAGCGATGGTCGAGTGCATGAGTGGCCCTTTCTACGTCGTAGCCGCATAATCGGGGTCGGCGGGGGTGCGCTGCGGATCGAAATAGGGACGGTCACCGTCGACCACGCAGCGATGAACGCTTCTCCTCGCGGGGAAATGATCATTCACGGCCTGATGAACGGTTGATCGTTCGTCCCAGATGGCGAGATCGCCGGTAGTCCACTTCCACCGACACTGGAACCGCACCTGACCAATATGCTGCTCGAGGAATCCGAGAAGCGCGGCGCTCTCGTCGGGATGCATTCCGACGATATTTTTCATGAAGCGCCCGCCCCAAAGAAGAGCGCGCCGCCCGGTTTCGGGGTGGGTGCGCACCAGAGGGTGGGTCACGGGTGGGAAAGTTTCTCGCAGTCCCGTCGCCAGATTTTCGGATTCGGCAGTGAAATTCATTTTTCGCTGGACGGCCTGGATAAAGGCCTGGTTGTCGTGAATGACCTCCAGCCGACATACGATCTCCTGCATGGCAGGGGATAGGGCATCGTAAGCGGCGCTCATGGAGGCCCATGCCGTATCGCCACCGGAGGTTGGCATGATTCCGGCCCGCAAGAGCGCAATTTTCGGAGGTTCAGCTGTCCAGGTAACATCGGTATGCCAGTAGTCGGCCTCATTCGGGCTCTCAGGGCCATCCTCGATGACTTGAAAACTCGGCTCGGTGGAACCGAGGAGTTGCAAGACCGGAAAGATACTGGGTTGGCCGAACCGGTGCGCGAGTGCCATCTGGGCATTGTCATCGAGGTCGCAACCGGGAAAGAAAAGAACCTCATGCTGGAGGAGTGCTCGATGGATTTCCTCGAAGACGCTTTCCGAGAGGTCCAGAAAGTCGACGCCCGAGATTTCGGCACCGAGACTGCCGGTGATGCGGCGTATCTGCAAACTTTGATTGGGCATCGGCAGATCCTGCCATAGTTGGGGGGGGCGGGGCCAGTCGGGGGGTGGGGCCCGCTGCTTGAAAGTGCAGGGGGTTCTGGGCGATGCTGAGCGCCTATGCAAATTTTTCTGCTTCTGGAGTCGCTGATCTGGCTGCCTTATGGCTTGTATCTCGTTTTCGATCCATCCTTTTTGGTGACCGCGACCGAGGGCGGTCTGCAGACTGGAAATGGGACGGGCATCAGCGAGATTCGAGCGATGTATGGCGGTCTGCAGGCGGCGATCGGTGTTTCCTGCCTGCGCGGGGCTCTGCGGCCCGATCGTGCCATGACCGCTCTTGCCATGCTGGCCTTTCTCGCATCGGGTTTGTGGCTCGGCCGTGTCTTCGGCGTTTTTCTCGATGGAGGGCTTTCAAGTTATACGATCGGAGCGCTGGTCTTCGAGGGGGTCACCGCGCTCGGTGCTTTCTACTTCCTGCAGAGCCGCGGATCGGAAGATGTCTCGGCAAGTTGAGCCAGCTGATCGTCTCTTTACCGCCGAAACTTCCGCCCGAGTCGATTTTTCCGATCTTAGCGAGCGCCAATCGGTCAAGCTTGGCGCGATGACTCGCTACGTGGCTCGTTCTCATTTCCAGACTTGGGAACAGTTACAGCGAATGCCGGATTTCGACTCGCTGACCGGGATTTTTACGCCGCTGGTCTGCCTGGAGGTCGAGGCCACGGACGCGAAAGTTCGCCCGGGTGAAACCCTCACCGCCCGCGGTTCGAGTGCATTCGGAAAGGTTCTCGACGGCGCCGGGAACGTCCGTCAAATCACCCGAGATGGGTTGCATGAATTGTTCGGAGAGGACGATCAGCGTCTGGGCTCGGTGCGCTTCGTGAATGTATTTACCCGCTACGACAAGGACCCGGCGAAGAGGAAGGTTCTGGAGATTCCCGCAGAGCTCGGCATCGGACCATTACCGACGCGCGAGACCGATCTCCCTGCGGCGGAAGATCTGATTGATTCAGAACGGCTGCCGGATTTCACCGAAAGCAGCGGTGGTGTCTGGCACTACGAGCAGACGGATCCCAATCGTCACGTGAACAGTCTGGCTTATCTTCACGTCTTGCAGGAATATGTGCTCACCGAACTTTTTCACGCAGGAGCCCCGATGGATTCCCTCTGGATCGAGCGTGCTTGTCTTGTTTTCCGCAAGCCCTGCTTTCGCGGAGAGGGGTACCGGCGGTCGGTCTGGCAAAGGGGATCAACTCCGGAGGTTCTGGGCGCTGCTGTTTTCAAGGCGGGGGACCCGGCAGGCCATCCTCCGGCGGCCGCTGCCGCGTTGACGTTGGCCCATCACGAGAATTGAAGTCGAGGGCCGCGTTATCGTCGTGGCGTCTTTTGCGACTGTGGTAAATGGCGATGCTGGTGCCGCGCGGAACCCACGGGGTTTATGCAACGGGTGTCCCTTGTCCTTTGAGGAATTCCGGATCGGACAAAGTGCGGCTGCTCCAGGCCATCAATGGGGTTTGTGCGAGGAGGAACAGGCTTGTGAAGGAGTTTTTCGCATTCCAGGCCTCGCCCAGACCGAAGATCAGAAAGCAGCCGGCGACGCCAAGGCAGCAGAGGCCGCATGCGAGTTCGGGCCGCGACTTCGCGCGAATCGACAGTTGCCACCCTCGAATAGCCGGCAGGAGCAATACGCCCAGCAGCGGAAGGAATCCCAGCAAGCCCTGAGCTACGAGGCTCTGCAAGTAAGCCGAGTGGGCGTGCGCGGCGAGGTTCGGGTTCACGGCGAGGAGGGGATCCTGTCGCGCGTCGGTCAGGGCTGTAAGTCCCGTGAGGTAGTGCCCAGTTCCAATGCCGAACACAGGGCTCTGCTGCCAAAGTTCCAGACAGAGGGCCCATAATTCCAGACGCCCCCCCAAGGAGGTGCTCGCCATGCCCGGAGTCGCCTGCCACCACGCTGCCGTTTCCTCAATACCTCTGAGTGTATGTCCGACAGCGTCGGGGAGGACTACGAAAGCGAGGCCGATGCCCAGGATCATGGTCAGCATGATTCCCGAAGCCCGTCGATGCTGACCCCGCCGTTGGAAGAGGAAAGCTGCGAGAACGCCGGCGGTCGGCAGTACCAAAAAAGCATTGCGCGTGAGCGAGAGGTTGGTGGCCAAAAGGCCGCAAAGGGCCGCAACCAAAAACAGGATTCTGGCCCAGCCGCGTGCCGCAAAAGCGAGGGCGGCGAGGACGCAGGAAAGCAGAATGGCTGTGTCTCCGAACAGAATCGGATGCACCGCTCCATGCGCCCGGTCGACTCCGGCGCTTACCTGGCTCAGGGCCACAGCTCCCGATCCGATGGCTCCGAAGCTGAGGATTACGCCGATTAGAGGTTGAGTCCCGGGCGATTTGTGGCGGATGGCGAAGTATATCGGAACCGCGAGTGCGAACCGCAAATGACGTTCGAGGCGTCTCGCTCCGAGGAGCGGGTCCTCACTTTGGGTGAGGCTGATGATCGCCGCGAACGGGATCAGGAGCAGGCAAACGAGCCAGACGGTCTCCAATCGGTCGATCGAAGGTGGCTTGTTTTGGCAGGCGACAAGGCCGAGGGCTCCTGCGATCCACCAACCACTGCTCGCCGCTCCCGGAAGGATATTGGAAAGAGCGAGCGCTATGGGCACGGCGAGGAGCAAAAGACTCACGGCCTGTCCGCGAATCCGGAAGACCTTGCTTTCTGTACCAGGCTCGCTCACGGTTTTTTCAGCGATTCGGGGGGTCGGGCCATGCCGATGATATTCGCTTCCCCCATGAATGAAATCTCCCACGCGGAGTGTGGCGATCCTGCGTTGGGGGCGCAAGTGAAACCGCTGACTTTGCTCGTTTTTTGCGCGGAGATTTGGGTCTGCCGCGGACCCGAGGCTCAGCTCTTGCGCACAAGCCGAGCGACCGCCTCGGTGTGTGGTGTCTGCGGAAAGAGGTCGATCGGTACCACTTGTTCAATTCGGTACGACACACAGAGGCGGCCCAGGTCGCGTGCAAGCGTGGTTGGGTTGCAGGATACGTAGACGATCTTTCTGGGCAAAAGTCGCAGGAATTCGTCGATGGCTTCGGCCGCCCCGCTGCGTGGTGGATCGAGCACGATCAGATCAAAGCTGCCCGCCGGATAGCGCGGAAGGGTTCGATGTACATGACCGATCCGGCCCTCGAGATTATGGAGCTGGAGGCGCTCGGCGTTCGCTCGGAGTGCTTCAATGCCGCGGCGATCGCGTTCGATCCCCAGCACCGAAGCGCCGGATCGAGCCAGCGGGATGCTCAGATTTCCCGCACCGGCATAGAGATCGGCGACCCGAGTCTCGGAGGTCACCTCGGCGAAAGAGAGCATGGTGGAAATCAGCTGGTGATTGCCACTGTCACTGACCTGGCTGAAAGCGCCTGCGCGGACATGCATTTCTTCGCCGGGGAGTTCGACTCGGATGCGGTCCATGCCGAGCGCGTGGTAGAAGCCCCGGCCGTGCAGAACGAGAGTCGAGAGTCGGGATTCTTCGCGCAGCAGCGCTTCGCTGCTGGCGCGATCTCCGTCGGCCAGAGCCCCGTCACATTGGCCGATCAGCGCCATCCGGTCGGATTCTCCGGTCCAGGCAAGCTCGATCCGATTGATTCGAGTTTCCAGACGCCGAACCCACCGTCGGGCGAGTTCAATGCCGCCCGCCAGCGCAGGTACGCCCAGCAGGCACTCGTCGATCGGGATCAGATTGTGGCTTCCTCCGGCGAAAAAGCCGACTTCCTTGCGTTCGACCCGGAGGGATAGGCGTCGGCGATAGGCCAGAGGGGCGGAAGCCGCCAGAATCGGGTCAATCGTGGTACCCGCAAGGCCGTCGGTGCGGGCGAATACTTCCTCGATGCTCTTCTGCTTGGTGTCGCGTTGCGAGTCTTCGTCGAGGTGTTGCCATCCGCATCCGCCGCACTCGGGTACGTAGCGGCAGGGCGGGTCGCGTCTGGTCGGACCGGGCTCGAAAAGTTCGGCGATCCTTGCGTAGGCAAACTTGCCTTTATCTTCGGTCACTTCGATCTCGGCGAGATCCCCCGGCGCTCCCCCTCGGACCAGATGCACCTTTCCTTCGACGCGAGCAATTGCGTGAGGGCCCTGACTGAGGGATTCGATTCGCACACGCGGCATGGAAGCTCTCCGGGCTCACCGACCAAGGTGAGCGTTGTCCGCATGACTAGATCGGTTTTCCGGCAGGAAGCAGGTCGTCGAATTCGGGATCTCGCTTTTCGCTTTTCGCCCGGAAGGATTCGGCCATATCGGCGGGTTGAAACATCCCGGTCTGCCAGGTCGCGATATAGTTCAGCGAATCCTCAACGGAGTGGTCGCGGGAATAATTGATCATCTCCTTGGTGCCCCAAATCGCGAGGGGAGATTTCGTCACGATCTGTTTTGCGACGGCCATCACGCCGGCGTGCAACGCCTCATAATCAGGGAAGACTTCGTTGATGAGTCCACAAGCCTTGGCTTCGGCAGCGCCCATGCGCCGCCCGGTGTAGGCCAGTTCGCGAGCGATTCCTTCCGGGATGATCTTGGGGAGTCGTTGCAATGTCCCGACGTCCGCGGTCATGCCGATATTGATCTCCTGAATGCAGATGAACGCTTCTTCGCTCATATAGCGCATGTCACACGCGGTGATCATGTCTACGGCGCCGCCGATCGCGCCACCTTGAATCGCCGCCAGGATGGGCACTCGCGACTTCTCGAGGCTGGAAAAGGTCTCCTGAAGTTCAAGAATATGGCGACGCAAGTTGGCTCGCTGTCGTCCGACTTCACCTTCGACCGGGCCACCGAGGCTGCTGCCGCCAGTGAAGACGGACAGGTCCATTCCGGCGCAGAAATGCTTGCCGGTTGAAGACAGAACGATGGCACGGGTGTCCCCGCCCGCATCCAGTTCCCGGATGATCCGCGGTAGCTCCGTCCAGAAGGCGGGTATCATGGAATTCAGCGATTCCGGTCGGTTCAGGCGAACTTCGGTAACCCCGTCAAGGGTTTCGACATCAAAGCACTCGTAACTCATGGGCTTTCAATAGAAGCAGGAGGCGATCAGGGCAAGTCCCGGAATTTGAGCGATTCGGGCGCCGCCGGGCGCCCCGAAAACGAAGGTGGGAGGCGCCGCGATTCAATCGAGTCCGGAAATGTCGCGGACCGCCCCGCGATCGGCGCTTGTGGCCATGGCCGCATAGACGCGCAATGCCGGGGAGACTTTTCGGGGCCGCGCCTCGGTGGGTTTCCAGGCCTTGTTGCCGCGCGATTCCATGGTCTGCCGACGTGCGGCGAGTTGCTCGTCATCGATTTTCAGATCGATTCGCCGATTCGGAATATCGATATGGATGGGATCACCGGTTTCGACCAGGGCGATCGCGCCACCTGAGGCGGCCTCCGGGGAGACATGCCCGATGGAGAGCCCCGATGTTCCCCCGGAAAATCGTCCGTCGGTCAGCAGGGCGCAGGCTTTTCCAAGCCCTTTCGATTTCAGGTAGGAGGTCGGGTAGAGCATCTCCTGCATGCCCGGGCCTCCGCGGGGACCTTCGTAGCGGACCACGACGACATGGCCGGCCTGCACGCGATCGTTGAGGATATCCTCGACGGCGCTGTCCTGGCTTTCGCAGACGTGTGCGGTGCCTTTGAAGACCAGGTTGTCGTCATCCACACCGGCCGTTTTGACCACGCAGCCATCGGGTGCAAGGTTGCCGTAAAGAATCGCCAGACCGCCATCGGTGGAGTAGGCGTGCTGGAGATCACGGATGCATCCAACGGCACGGTCGGTGTCGAGGGTCTCCCAGCGGGTATCCTGGCTGAAGGCTTCCTGCGTCGGAATCCCGGCCGGACCGGCTCGGTAGAACTCGCGTTCGGCATCTCCTGCATTCGCCGCGACATCCCATCGGTCGAGAGCCTCGCTCAGGCTCGGGGCATGGACGGTCCGCGTTTGGTCGTGAAGCAACCCCGCGCGTTGCAGTTCGCCGAGGATGCCCATCACTCCGCCAGCGCGATGCACGTCTTCCATATGGTAGAGCGGCGTGCTCGGCGCTACCTTGCAGAGATTGGGCACCTTGCGGGAAAGCCGATCGATATCCTTCATGGTGAAATCGAGCTCGGCTTCTTGCGCAGCCGCCAAGAGGTGCAAAATCGTATTGGTTGATCCGCCCATGGCGATGTCGAGGCTCATGGCGTTCTCGAAAGCGTCGAAGCTCGCGATGTTGCGCGGCAGAATCGCGTCCTCATTGCCTTCGTAGTAATCCTTCGCGAGCTTCACGATCAAATGGCCGGCACGCTCGAAAAGCATGCGTCGATCGGCATGCGTTGCCAGCACGCTGCCGTTGCCGGGCAGCGAGAGCCCGAGCGCCTCGGTCAGGCAGTTCATGGAGTTGGCCGTGAACATTCCCGAACAGGAACCGCAGGTCGGGCAGGCGGAGCGTTCGATCTCGGCGACGGTTTCGTCATCGACCGAATCGTCGGCCGCAATCACCATGGCGTCGATCAGATCGAGTTTATTTTCGGACAGACGTGTCTTCCCGGCTTCCATGGGGCCGCCGGATACAAAGACGGCAGGGATGTTGATCCGCATGGCGGCATTGAGCATCCCCGGCGTGATCTTGTCGCAGTTCGAAATGCAGACCATCGCGTCGGCGCAATGGGCGTTCACCATATACTCGACGGAATCCGCAATCAGGTCGCGTGAGGGCAGGCTGTAGAGCATGCCGTCGTGCCCCATCGCGATACCATCATCGACCGCGATGGTATTGAATTCCTTTGCTACGCCTCCCGCGGCTTCGATCTGGCGAGCGACTAACTGTCCCAGATCCTTGAGATGGACGTGGCCGGGAACGAATTGGGTGAAGGAGTTGACCACCGCAACGATAGGCTTGGTGAAATCTTCGTCCGTCATCCCGGTGGCCCGCCAAAGAGCGCGGGCTCCGGCCATATTGCGTCCGGCCGTTGTCGTTCTGGATCGATATTGAGGCATGTCGAGAAGTGTACCGGATCGTAGGTCGTCTGCGCCAGTCGGTCGATCTCGGCGCGGGAATCCCCTTTGCCGGCCCGGGGTTCCCGTTTTGGGTCTCGGCTTGCTAACTTCAGGGAATATGGCGAGCGAACAAAGTATTACCGTCGCGCTTTCGGGGCGTGCCTACGAGGTTCGGGTCGGTGAGGAGATTCTCGGCGACGTGGGGGCCGAGGCCGTCGCCCGCGATCTGGGTGGTCAATGTGCGATCCTGACCGATGAGAATGTGGAGGCTCTGCACCTCGATGTGGTGGTGGAGAGCTTGCATGCGGCCGGGGTTGTGACCCACGTGATCGTTTTGCCTCCCGGGGAAGGGACCAAGAGCTTCGCGCATCTCGAAGGTGCTCTGCGAACGATGGTCCGAAGCGGCCTGGACCGGCATTGCTTCGTAGTGGCACTCGGCGGCGGGGTGATCGGTGACCTCGGCGGTTTGGTGGCCTCGCTTTTCTATCGAGGGGTTCCCTGTCTGCAGGTTCCGACAACGGTGGTCTCGCAGGTCGATAGTTCCGTCGGCGGCAAGACGGCAATCGATGTGCCCGAGGGGAAAAATCTTGTCGGAGCGTTTCATCAACCGGCCTTTGTGTTGGCCGACACGCTCACATTGCGCACTTTGCCACCGCGGGCCTGGGCGGAGGGCTTTGCCGAGATCATCAAACACGCGGCGATTCGGGACCCGGATATGCTCGCGGTGGTGGACGGGCTGGAGGGACGTGACGGTCTTGTGCCACTGATTTCGCGGAATGTGGCGATCAAGGCGAAAGTCGTGGAAGAGGATGAACTGGAGACCGCCGGGGTGCGAGCGCATTTGAACTTCGGGCATACGCTGGGCCATGCGATCGAGACGGCGGCTGGAGAAGGGGCGCTCCTGCATGGCGAAGCGATCAGCTTGGGGTTGCGTGCGGCTCTGATTCTCTCCGAGCGTAAATGCGGACTGAGTCCGACGGACACGGCACGTGTTCTGGCATCCCTGCATCGATTTGATCTGCCCCTGGTGCTGGATCCCGGCCTTCGCGACGATGCGATTTTGGAGACGATGGCTCGCGACAAGAAATTCGAGTCCGGCCAGATGCGGTTCGTGCTGCTTTCGGCGCTCGGCTCAGCCGAAATAAATAGCGAGGTATCGCTATCGGACGTCCGCGAGACTCTCGATACTTTGCGTCAGCCCTGGGACCGCTGAACTCGCTGGAGGAGAGCTTGCATGCAACTGGAATTTTTCTTTTCGTTTCGCAGTTCCTACACCTATCTTTGCTTTCATCGCCTCAAGCAGGTGCTGCCGGAAATGGATGTGGAGCTGGTCTGCTATCCGGTCTTTCCGCCTCCCGATGGTCCTGAGCCCCGCGTGTCCGCTGATCCGAGGCATTTCGCCTATATGCTCGAGGATTTCCAGCGCCACTGTGAGGCCTATGGGCTCCCCCTGCGCCTGCCCGACACCAAGGATACCGATTGGATGCCCAGCCATGCGGCCTTTTACCATGCTCAGGAAAACGGCAAGCGCATGGAGTACCTCGAGGCAGCCTTTGCCTGCCGGTTCCAGCACAACCGGGATCTTGGACAGGACGAGACGCTGCGTGGAATCGCTGAGGAGATTGACCTCGACCCGGACGCGCTGCTCGCAGCCGCGCATGATTCTCAAAAGCATGAGCAGGTCGTGCTGGGCATGATGCATTTTGCCAAACAGGGCATGGTTGGTGTGCCGGGATTTGTTGTCGCCAACCAGAAGTTCTGGGGAAATGATCGGCTGGAGTGGGTGCTCCGGACGATTTATCAGGAACAAGGGCGTGAGGTTCCCGACCTGAATGCCGATCGGCTCGCACCTCTGGTGCGCGTCTAGATGGAAACGGGCACGCGCGAGTAGCCACGCACGGTGGAGGTATGAACCATTTCCAGGCCTCCCTCGTCGATCTCCCAGCGTGGAAAGCGGCGCAGGGCCTCTTCGAGCGCGACGCGACCTTCCATCCGCGCCAACGAGGCGCCCAGACAGAAGTGAATGCCAAAACCGAAGGCGACGTGCCTGCTGAAGGAGCGTCCGACATCGAAGGTATCCGGATCCGGGTACTCGCGTGGATCTCGGCCTGCGGATCCGGTCATCAGGGCCATCTTGGATCCTGCAGGGACTTCCTGGCCATGCAGGACGATCGGTCGGGTGACGTATCGTGCCTGAATGGGTGACGGTGCCTCGTAGCGCAGCAGTTCCTCGATTCCGTTGGGAATCAGCGAGGGGTCTTCGATGAGTCGCTCTCGCTGTTCCGGGTATTGTGCGAGAACGACGCCGGCCCAACCGAGCAGGCGTGCGACAGTTTCATTTCCGGCGCCCGAGAGGAGTGCGACAAAGGCATGAAGCTCTTCGTCGTTCAGGCGACGACGCTTTCCATCAGGAAGTTCGATTTCGCTGGCCAGAAGGTCTGACATCAGATCGTCTCGAGGCGCTTTTCGCCGCGCTGTAATCTCGCGTTGGAAAAGGTCGCGGAGGTTTTTGGAGGCGTCCTGCGAGTTCACGTTCAGTTGCGTTTCGCCGGGTTCGATATGGAGAAGGCTGTCGGTCCAGGCGCGGACCTGCTCTTGCTGGTCTGCAGGAAGTCCGAGGAGGGCCCCGATGACCATCACGGGCAGTCGGGCTCCGAAATCTTCGACAAAATCAAAACGACCCTGTTCGACCAGAGGGTCGAGGTAGTCGGCCGAAAGCTCACGGATGCGCTCTTCCAGACTGCGGATGCGACGCGGCGTGAAGGCGCGCCCGACCAATTTACGCAGTTGGGTATGATCTGGCGGGTCGAGCCAGATCATCATGGGGCCGTAGTTCACGTTGTCGCTGATGACCTCGAGCACGGTGCCGTGGGCGGAGCTGAAGGTATCGTGGTCGATGGAGGCATCCCAGACGTCATCGAATCGGGACAGGGCATAGAAGTCGAGTTTCTCGTTGTAGTAGAGAGGCGCCTCTTCCCGCAGGCGCTGCCAGACCGGATGCGGGTTGGCGTCAATCGCGTAATCGTAGGGGTCGTAGTAGAGTTCACTGGGCATGCGGGAGTCCTCTTCCGATCGGGACAAAGCCTGATGGCCCTGTGGTATGCGCCTCTTTCGTGTCTGGCAACTTCAATCGACGAAAAACTCGTTTCAAGGTGAATTAGCTGGCCGCCACGGTTGAGCAATTCTTTGCTGGTAGCGGCCGTTCGCAGGGCTCCGATGTGCTCGGCGTCGAGGACTCAGGAGGTCGTCATGCCGCCATCGAGAATGATCGTCTGGCCTGTGGAGAAACTGCCGGCATCGCTGGCAAGCAGCAGGGCGGCACCGACCATCTCCTCGGGGGAAGCCATTCGCTTGACTGGTGCGGCGTCCCGCATGCCCGCCTGCATCTCCGGGGGAGTGTTGCGGACCATCTGCGTGTCGACGGTTCCCGGGGCGATTGCGTTGACGCGGATTCCGTGACGAACCAATTCATGAGCCATCGAGCGCGTCATCATCCGCAAGCCTGCCTTGGCAGCGGTATAGAGAGCCACGTAAGCCCCGTTCGTGTAGACGCCCGCGCTGATAATATTGATCACGGATGCGTGCGAGCTTTTCTCCAGCCAGGGGAGAGCATTCTGGACTAGAAAGAGTGGGCCGCGCAGATTGACGTGCATGGATTTATCGAAGGCATCGGCGGTAATCTGGCCCACCGGCAACGCGAGAGGGTTTGCGGCATTGTTGACGATGATGTCGATCTGTCCGAAATGCTCGACGGTCTGGTTGACGAGATTCTCGAGTCCGTCGAGTTCTCCAAGGTGCGTGGGTACGGCGATCGCCTCGCCCCCTGCGGCTTTGATGGACTGGGCCACTGCCTCGCAAGCGTCGGGCTTGCGCGAGGCGATCACCACTTTGGCGCCGGCGGCAGCGAAACCCCGAGCGATCGCTTCGCCGATGCCGCGACTGCCGCCGGTCACGATGGCGACCCGGCCACCAAGGTCAAAAAGTTCATTGGGTGTTTTGGTTGCGGCCATTATCTCTCCCGATGGGGCTCACCGTTCTCCGGTCGGTCCGGAGGGTAGCGCCCCTTTTGAATTATTGGTGTGTTTGCGTGAGGACCTGCAACATCTCGAGCCGAAGGTGCTCGATGACTGTGGCCACTTCCTTCCCGATCACGTCCATGTCGCGGACTTGCGCTACTCGGCGGGCCGATTCTCGGGTTTCCGCATCGCTCAAAATATGTGGGAGCAGTCGCGCATCATCGACCAGGCCGACCAGAATGGCATCGGCCTGCGAAGGCTCCTCGTCGCTCAGCAGCACGTCGCAAATCCGTCGTTTGACTTCTTTTTCCTCGGTGCCATCGAGCATCGGGTAGCGACGGGTCTCGAAGACCCACAGAAAATTTGTCTCCTGTTTTTCGAGGATGCCGCGCTGGACCAGGCGCGTCAGGGCCGCCGTTTCGATCTGGTCGGCCGCCAAAGCGAGGCGTGCGATCCAGACCCGGACCTCGAGAGGAGTTGTTTCGGCTTCGATGGTTTGGCGCCATCCGTCCAGCAAGGTCTCGCCGGTGTCGGCGGGGTCGGCGACGCGAAGGTCTCCGTGATGATTCTCCAGCCGGCCGAGCAGCGCGAGGTCGAGAAGTACGGCCCCGGCGAGAGCATGTCGGTAGCCGATATCGTCGACTGGTAGAATGCGTCCGGAATGATCGTCGAGGGCCAGGAGCACGAGATCTTCTGTCAGGGTGAGCACGCCGAGAATCTACACAGGATCAGCAAGCAGGTCTAGAGCCAGACGCTCAGCGGATGGGATTCCCCAGATTGAAGGGTCCGGATTTGGCTCCATAATCAACGCCAGCTTCTCGTTCGCATTCAGGAGGGAAAACAGCTCTCTTGTTTTCGTAGTAGGCTGCTCGACGGTCTCCCTCGCGGGAGCGGTTGTAGGTGATATAAAGTGCTCGGCGGGGGCTCTCCGAGCCATTGGCCGCGGAGCGGTGGGGGATGTAGGAGTCGAAAAACAGGACGGAGCCTGCGGGAAGCTCGAGCGGGTACCAGTTTCGCTCGGCTTCGATGGCCCGGGAGACCGTGCCGTCGGCTTCCTGAGCAAGGAGTTCCTGGCCGTCGACCGGATCGGAAACCTCCAGGCATCCGTTGCGGGTGGTCATCGGGTCGACGGTCACGAGCATTGTAATATGGTAATGTTGTCCGAAGCTTGCGAAAGCCGGGGCGTCTTGATGGGCGAGGAAACCGGATCCGCCCGGTAGCTTGTAATTCAATTTTTCCTTGAAAAGAATCGCTGGTTCCCCCATCAGGGCACCCACCATCTCCAGGGTGGCCGGGCCGAGAATCAATTCGCGCAGGCCGCGATGGTGCTCCAGAAAATTCTCGATCCGGCAGAGTTGGCGCTCGTCCCGATCGGCCCGCTCGAAATATTTCATCCAATGGCCCGGTTTTTCGGGCCATCCGGCGAGCTCGTCGGTCCACGCCACCAGGTCCGCGAGATCGGCGCCGGTAAATACGCTTTCTCGAAGCAGGTAATGGTTCTCTGCCCAAAAAGTTTTCTCGGGCGAGTCGGGTTGGGGTTGCATTATCGTGTCCCGTTCAGCAGCCGGCTTTGGCGAGAACGCCTCGGTCCGGTCGGATTTGTCTCTCGAGGGTCCGCCGCAGGACCTCGCATCTTTCCAGGGGTGAGAGGTCGGAGTCCTGAACGATTTCCTGCAGGACGAGTCTCTCGGTGAGAGTGTCGGTGGAAGGCCGCAGCCCCCCGCCTGCTTCGGTGTCCAGAAGCAGGAATTCCGGCCCCCTCGGCCACGTCGCGCGTGCGGGGTCTCCGCCGTTCCCGGGAGTGCCGGTTTTGGCAAATGTCGACCAGTAGCCAATCATCGCGCTTTCGAGTTCCTTGCGGCCGGCCTTGTTTTCATCTGTGAAGAGTAACGATAGTTCGGAGCCCATATCGTAGTTTCCGAAAATAAACGGGATCTCGATGGCATGGCCGGCGCCGATCAACTGGCTGAAATCGGTACCGAGGAGTTCGCCTTCTTCGTCCCAGTCAAAGCGATACACCCAGACGTCAGGGTGGCCGCTTGCCCGCATCGCCGCAGCGGGTTCATCGGCACCGACAGCTTTCCAGTTTCGGGAGGCGTGACGGGCAAAGGCCTCATAGCGTCGGGGATCCTTGATCCGCGGCAGCCAGCCGAGCCATGCGGTGGTCATGTCGGGGTCGGCGGCAAGGAAGAGTTTCTGCTCGTCGCGATTCGTGCCAAGGATTACGGGAACGTGATTGAAGTTGCCCGCCTGAAGGGAATCGAGAGGATCCCCGGCCGGCAATACGGTTCCGTCGCGCAAGGTGCGCGGCATATCGATCATGCCCAACATTTCGCCATCGGCATAAGCGTCGAAAATCTCCTGCGTGGTTTTGCTCCGCAGGTATGCCGCAGTCTCGCTGTCGGACATGGTGGCCAATTGCGTGCGGGCTTGTTCTCGATTGGCGGCCCTGCCGTCTTGTTGCAGCAGAGTGTAGAGAACCTCGGTCGAGGATCTGGGATGGCCGGGTGGAGTCGCATCCGTAGAATTTTCCGCCTCGGCTGCCGTATGGGCACCGAGACTTCCGCTTTGCGAGATGGCGCGATGAAACAGCCCGGCCGCCTGCGGGGCGAGAAGCAGGCTGAAGACGTTCCGCCCGCCCGCAGATTCCCCGAAGATCGTAATATTGTCGGGGTTGCCTCCGAAGGCGCGGATGTTTGTCCGGACCCAGCGCAGGGATTCGATCATATCCAGAATGGCGAAGTTGCCCGAGGCTTCGACGGGATCACGATCGTTCCGCAACGAGGCGTGACGCAGGAAGCCGAGGGGGCCCATGCGGTATTGAATGGCGACTACGACAACGCGCCCGTTTCGCACCAGCTCGGCCCCCTGGTAAAAGGACGAGTTCCCGATGGTGTTTCCCCCTCCATGGATCCAGACCATGACCGGCAGGGTTTCATCAGGTGCGATTTCGCGAGGCGCATAGATGTCGAGGGTGAGACAATTCTCGTCGCCGCGGAGTTCTTTGCTCGCCCCCGATTCGCCACCGAATCGACTGGCGAATTGCGGGCAGGCGGGTCCGGGATCGATTGCCGAAAAGAGGTTTGCCCGGGGCGCTGCCGGGACGGGGGCTCTCCAGCGTCGATCGCCGGTGGGCGCCGCGGCATAGGGAATGCCTCGCCAGACATGATTGCCGGACATATCGCGCGTGCCGATATAACTTCCTGCGGGTGCGGTTCTTTGCGAAGTCGGATCGGCGATATCGGGCTTTTCCCCTGAGGTGCAGGCGGCCAGAGTGAGGCCGACGCCCATCCCGCACAGGACCGCTACCTTTTGAATTCGTCGGTTGTTCATGAATTGTCCCCCCACGACCCTGAATGAAACCGCTTCAGCCGCTCGTCGCAAGTCTGGCCGCTGCCTTCGGGGCGTGGCGCAAGCGCCGCGATAGTGCAAGTCGCGCAACGGCATGCGAGGCAGTAAGAAGAGACTATGCCGAAGTCGCCGTATCGAGACATCCTGTGGGAACTGCAGGATGGAGTCGCTCAAATCACATTGAATCGACCCGAGGCTCGCAATGCCTTCACCGGCGCCATGGGCGAAGATCTGGCGCAGGCCTACCAAAGATGTGACGAGGACGACGCTGTACGGGCGGTCGTGGTCACGGGTGCCGGGCCGGCTTTTTGTGCCGGCGCCGAGATGAGTGGGGAAGTTTTCGATTCGCCCGATCTGGAAAACTTCAGCGCCGCTGGGGCGGCCTTCCCTGCTTTTCGGGTACGCAAGCCCGTGATTGCCGCGGTCAACGGTCATGCGATCGGGGTTGGATTCACCCTGGCGGTGCAGGCCGATCTTCGCCTTTTCGCTGCCGAGGGCAAGTACGGCGTTCTGCAGGTCCGCCGCGGCATGATGCCGGACGCCTATGCGCACTTTACGCTGCCGCGCCTGATCGGGGTGGCGCGAGCAGCCGAAGTGCTGCTCACCGGGCGACGTTTCGACGGGGCGGAAGCGGAGAGGCTGGGGATTGCCAATCGCGTATTGCCGGCCGACAAGGTTCTCCCGGCCGCGTTGGAATTGGCACGAGAGATGGTTGTCGAGACTGCACCTCTGTCGGTCGCGGTTACCAAGCGGCTTCTGTGGGAGAGCTTCGCGCTGTCCGCCGCCGAAATCGAAAGCAAGGAAACCGAATTGCATCGACACCTGATGGGCACTCCTGATGCCATGGAGGGGCCGATGGCATGGCTGGAGAGGCGCAAGCCTCAGTGGAATTTGTCCGTGAGCCGAGACTGGCCGAAATGGCCAGGGAAAGATGAAAACGAATGAAGATTGATGGTGCACTTTCCTTCGCAGGGCCCGGCCACGCCGGTGCCGCAGCGGCACGTCTGGAGGAGCAGGGGTTTGATGGCGCGCTCAGTTTCGAGGGCCCGCACGAACCCTTCATGCCGCTGGCTCTGGCGGCTCATGAGACCAAGCGAATCGAAATCATGACCGCGGTCGCAATTGCCTTCGCGCGCAACCCGATGGTGTGTGCGTATGCCGCGAACGATTTGCAGCTGATTTCCGAAGGCCGTTTCATCCTTGGCCTGGGTTCGCAAATCCGCCCGCATATCGAGCGTCGATTCAGCCAGACCTGGTCCAAGCCCAATTCCCGGATGCGTGAGTTTGTGCTCGCGATACGGGCTATTTTCCGGACCTGGAATGAGGGTGAGCCGCTGAAATTTGAAGGCGAGTTCTATCGGCATACCCTGATGACTCCCTTTTTGAGCCCTCAGCCCAACCCGCATGGCCCACCGCCGATCTATCTGGCCGGGTTCGGCGCCGGGATGATCCGCGTCGCTGGCGAAGTTGCCGATGGGTGGATGGTTCATCCGCTGCATACGACCGGCTATATGCATGATGTTGCGATTCCGGCCTTGCACGAAGGCCTCGCCAAGGGTGGGCGGACGCCAGCGGACTGCGAGATCTCCGCGCAAACAATCTGCATGGTCGGCCGGACCGAGGAGCAGATCGAAAAGGCCAAGGCCGCCGCCAAGATGCAGATATCCTTTTATGGATCGACGCCTGCCTACCGGGTAGCGCTCGAGCACGAGGGTTGGGGCGATCTGCAGCCTGAACTCAACCGGATGAGCAAGGCGGGGCTCTGGGCCGAAATGACGGGTCTGATTTCGGACGAAATGCTGGAGAAGATCGGCGTCATCGGCACGCCGGAGGAAGTCGGTCGCCGGCTGCGTGAGCGAAATAATTTTGCGGCGCGGACCAGCGTCATTCTTTACGATGAGAGCGGTGATCCGGAAGCTCTGCCCAAGATCGCCGCGGGCGTGCACGGAGAGGATTGAAGATGAGTCGATTGCAAGGAAAGAAAGTGTTGATCACGGGTGGAGCGTCGGGAATCGGCGCAGCATCGGCCCGGCGGTTCGTTGCCGAGGGTGCCTCGGTAGCTCTGGCGGATCTGCAGGAGATTCCGAGCGCTTTGCTGGACGAACTCGGCTCTTCGGTCGTGAGCACGCATTCGCTCGATGTTCGTGACGAAGCCTCGGTCGAGGCGGCCGTGCAGGGGGCTGCAGGCAGTCTCGGGCAAATCGATGTCCTCCTGAATGCAGCAGGGGTCAATGGCTACGGCTCCGCGCACGATCTGGATGCGGCCGAGTGGGATCGCGTCCTCGATATCAACTTGAAAGGATCTTTTCTCGTGGCCAAGCACGCGTTGGCGGGTATGCGCGAGCGCCAGGCGGGCAATATTATTCATATCGCGAGCGTGGAGGGGATCTCGGCCATCAGCATGCAGTTGGCCTATAATGCCTCGAAGGGAGCCGTGATCTTGATGACCAAGAATATGGCGCTGGATTACGGGGTCGAAGGGATTCGGGTGAACTGCCTTTGTCCCGGGCTGATCGAGACCCCGATGACGGCCATGCTGCAGGAGCCCGAGTTGCAGGTTTTACGTGAACGCATGGTGGAACTCCATGCCCTGAAACGCATGGGGCAACCGGAAGAAGTCGCTAATTGTGCGGTGTTTCTTGCCTCGGATGAGGCATCTTTTGTCACGGGCACGGCTTTGGTTGTTGACGGCGGCTGGACGGCGGGACATCGCCTGGAAATTGGCTGAGGCTTCTCCGAATTCGAACTGTTTTGTCTCCAAAATTTACAGAGATGGGATGCGACGAAATCGGTTTCGGAAAGAGCGAATCCTAGGTAGGATCGAAGCATGAATCAGTCGGTATCCGAGGGGCCGGAGGGCTCCGCGATCGCTTCGAGCCCGGGGGGCTTTCCCCGGGAATGGTCTTTTGTCGAGCGGGTATTTTCGGTCCTGGTTTTTCCGGTCGTGCTGACCACGGCTGTCTGGGTGGGTTACGCCTGGATGGAGAGCGGAGTGCCGGCGGAAGTCGCGGTCTTTCCCGTGATTGCCGGGACCTATTTTTTGCTGGCGATACTGGAGCGAATTTTCCCCCATCACGAAGATTGGCTCCGCTCGCGTGGGGATCTCTCGGTTGATCTTGGGTATTTATTCACCAATGGCTCGATGGTGCGCTTGACCGAACCGCTGATGCTCTCTGGCGTGGTCTATTTGGCGATGCTGGTGTCGGAGGACTTCGGGACGGGCTATTGGCCTACCGCATGGCCCATCCTCGGGCAGTTGGTCCTCGCTTTGGTTTTGGCAGAGTTCGTTGAGTATTGGTGCCATCGGGGGATGCACGAAATCGATTGGATGTGGCGGTTCCATGCCACACATCATTCCGCGCCGCGGCTCTATTTTCTGAACGCGGTGCGCTTTCACCCGGTGGACATCTTTCTGATCGGGACCGGCAAGTTGCTTCCCATCGCCGTTCTGGGAGCGTCGCCGGAAGTGCTGGGGTTGGTGACGCTCTTTGCGGCCGTGCACGGGGCATTTCAGCATTCCAATTTGAAGCTGAAGCTGGGTCCCTTGAACTGGATTTTCAGCATGGCCGAACTGCATCGCTGGCACCATTCGCCGGTGGTCGAGGAAGCGAATCATAATTATGGCGGCAATCTGATCATTTGGGATGTGGTTTTCGGGACGCGGTGGCTCCCGAAGGATCGCAAATCGCCGGCCGAGATCGGGATGGATTCGCTGCCGCATTTTCCGATGGGTTTTTTCTCGCAAATGGTCTCGCCGCTGCGATGGGAAAAGGTGGTCGAGGAATCGACCGCGAGAAAAACCAGCTGAAAACCCGCTCCAGAGCTGTTCAAGTCGTCGGATGGCTGCCGGTTGCGCTGGGGCTCTCGGCTGCGTAGCACCGCAGGATGGGTACAATCGTAGCGACGAAGAATGGACGCGTGCAGGGCGCCCCTCGTGATGGCCACCATGCATTTTTGGGGATTCCCTTCGCCGCACCTCCCGTGGGCGAACTTCGCTTTCAGGCCCCGGTGCCGGCGACTCCCTGGGCAGATATTCGTCCGGCAACCGAATTCGGCCCGGCATGCCCCCAGCCGGATAGTGCTTTGCCCGGGATGGCCCCGGGTCCGCAGGAGGAGGCGGGTTGTCTGACCTTGAACGTCTACACCCCGGAGGCCGGGAGCGGTGCGCGTCCGGTCCTCGTGTGGATTCACGGAGGCGCGTGCACGACGGGGTCCAACCGCCAATTGATGTACGATGGAGGACCGTTGGCTTGTCGCGGCGATGTGGTCGTCGTGGCTCTGAACTATCGCCTCGGTGTGCTCGGGTGGCTGAACCCGGGACTGAACGGGAGTGATTTCGCGCCGAATGTCGGTCTTCAAGACCAGATTGCCGGCCTCCGTTGGGTGCGGGAGAATATTGCTGATTTTGGCGGCGACCCGGAGAATGTGACGATTTTCGGGGAATCGGCAGGTGGGATGTCTGTGACGACCCTCATGGCCACGCCTTCCGCGCGCGGTTTGTTTCATAAGGTCATTGCCCAAAGCGGCGCGGCGCAGGCCACGCTTTCGCCGGCGCAGGCAGCCGAAGCCGGAGATGTCCTGGCGGCCGAGTTGGGGTTGGCGCAGCTGGAGGCTTCCTCTTTGCGGGAACGATCCATCGAGGACCTTCTCGCCGCACAATTGAAGGTAACCGCGCGATTGCAGGCCAACCGCGTGATGCCGTGGGCGCCCGTGGTCGACGGATTGATTGTTCCCGAACACCCGATGCTTGCCGTGAGTGCCGGTCAGGCCGAGAATATTCCTCTGCTGATCGGCTCGACCGCCGACGAGTGGCGTCTTTTTACGATTGCGATGCCGCACCATCGATCGATGGATCGAGCAGCCTTGCGCAAGCGTCTGGCGCAGCGCCTGTCCAGCATTGGCAAGGGGGACGCGGATGAGGTTCTGGCGCTCTATCCGCATTCCGAGCCATGGCAGGTTTTTGACGCGATCGAAACCGACCGAGTCTTCTGGATGCCGGCAGTCCAGCTGGCCGAAGCGCAGCAGGCCCATCAGGCTGGCACCTATATGTATCGGTTTTCGTGGCCCTCCCCGGCGGTGCGGGGAATGCTGGGTGCTTGTCACGCTGTGGAATTGCCTTTTGTCTTTGGCACTCTTGACGCCCCGGGTATGGACCGGTTCTCCGGCGCCGGGCCGGCGGCCGAGGCGCTCGCCTTGCAGGTGATGGATTCCTGGATTGCCTTTGCGAGAGCCGGGGATCCTTCACATCCGGGTATTCCCGCATGGGGCCCCTATGAGCCCTCGCGTCGGATAACGATGGATTTCGCCGAGGATTCCGTTGCCTCCGACGCACCGCTCGAAGAGCGCCGGAGTCTCTGGGCGGAGATTCTCGAGGATTGATTGTCCCGCAAACCCATGGGAACCCGATCCGGTAGCTGATAGAGACGGCAGCATGCGTGCATTGATGCTGTCGTGGGGCTTGCTGGTTCTTTTGGCTTCCGGGTGTGGGGAATCGACGCCGGTGTTTCTGGAGCCGCCGGTGATCGAGGCAGAGGACGGGGTGCTCTCACTTACTCTCACGCCTAAATATACCAACCTGTCGGTCAACGACCTCGATCTCGAGGGCAGGGCCTATATGGGGCTGTTTGCGCCAGCGACATTGCGCGTTGCCCGCGGTGATCGATTTGAGATTCTTCTCGAGAATCAATTGCCGAGCGAGTCCACGAATCTTCATTTCGATGGCATGAGTCTGAGTCCGCTGATGCAGGGGTGGGTGGCTGGCGACGACGTCTTTCTTGATGTCGAGCCCGGTGAGGGGCAGCTCTACAGCGTGGTTGTTCCCGAGGATCATCCTCAGGGTATCTTTACCTATCGTCCTTCGCGCTTCGGGGAGATCGCCAGTCAGTTGGGCAACGGGATGGCCGGGGCGATTGTTGTGGAGGGAGTCCTCGATCCGTTCCCGCAGCTCTCGGGAGTTACTCAGCGAACGCTCGTCCTCAAGGATCTGCAGCGCTCCGGAGGGACCATTTTTGAGCAGCCTGACCCGGAGCAACTCAAGATGCTGACCGTCAATGGTCAGGTGCGACCGCGATTCAAGGCGAATCCGGGTGAAATGCAATTCTGGAGCGTCGCGAACGCAAGCGCGAATCTTTACTACCGGTTGGCTCTGGCCAACCATACCTTCTACGAGGTGGCGCGCGACGGGAATCGCCATACGCGTTTGCTTGCCTTGCAGAATATCGACTTGCCCCCTTCGGCGCGTTCGCAGTTCCTGATCGTCGCGCGTGGCGAAGGGCAATATGAGTTCTCGACAGCGACCCTGGGCAATCGCCCCCCGGACTATGACGCATTCTTTGGTGAAGGCTCATCCTTGTATCGGGCGGGTGCCTGCGGAGAGGCGGAACTCGCGGAGACCACCGGTTGTGAGGACCTCGATGCAAGCACCTGTATGGGGCCTCAAGGCCCCTGTGTGGTGGGCGGGTCTCTGGGAACGCTCGTCGTTGCGGACGACAAGGTTCTGGCCCCGCAGTTACCCTCGGAGGATCAGTTTCCAGCCCTGACAGATCTGCGGGAAGAGAATCGTTGTCGCAGGCGCGTCTTCCGATTCGAGCAGGGACCGACCGGCGATGTATATACGATTGATGGTCGGCCCTTTGATCCTTATCGCATCGATGCCGAGGTCCGATTGGCGTCCGAGGAGAATTGCGTGGAGGAATGGCGCCTGCAGAACTGCAGTGGGCAAAACCATGTTTTCCATATAGGGCAGGTCGATTTTCAGGTTCTTGAAGTCAACGGAGTGCCAGTGGAATTTACCGGCTATCAGGATACCGTGACGATGCCTTTTCGGGATTGTGACCGATACGAGAGCGATGCCACCGAATGTCAGGCCGTTGAGATCGAGCAGAAGATTTACCCGATCTACAGTTGCCCGACCGCAAATGATCCTCGAGGCGAGGTGGTGGTGCGGATTCCGTTTTCGGAAATTGCCGTCGGGAAATTCACCTTTCGATCGGCTGCAGCGAATGCCAGCGATGCGGGAATGATGGCCGCGATGCAGGTTTGTGATGATGACCAATACCCCTGTGGTGCGCCGCAGCGGTAGTCGCTCTGCACTATCGCGAGGGGGAGCGCCATTTGGGGAGGCAAGGTGAGACTCGTTAGGTTAACGTTGGCTCATGGCCCAGCGCTTGGAATTCTTTTTCGATTACGGAAGCCCCTATAGTTACTTTGCCGACACGCAACTGCCCGGTCTGATCGAGCGCACCGGCTGTGAAGTTGCCTATCGCCCGATGCTGTTGGGCGGAGTGTTCAAATCTGTGGGAAGTCATTCGCCCGCGGCCGAACCGGTCGAGGCCAAGCGCCGTCATTTTGCGGTGGAGCTACGGCGATCGGTGGCTCACTACGGGGTTCCGTTCGAGAGCCCCCCGGGCTGGCCGATCAATACGCTGCAAATCATGCGGACCGCGCACGCGGCACAGCGTGAGGGCGTTTTCGATGCCTTTCATCAAGCGGTCTACACGGCCTTCTGGGGGTCAGGGAAGGCGATTGGTGACCTGCGTGTCTTCGCCAGTATTTTGCGGGAAGCGGGATTGCCCGCGGAGGCCCTGCTTGCGGCTTCTCTGGAGCCTGATGTGAAGACAGAGCTGCGGGATACGACCGAGGAGGCCGTGGAGCGCGGGGCTTTCGGGGCTCCGACCTTCTTTCTCGATGAGGAGATGTTCTTTGGCGCTGACCGGATTCCGTATATCGAGAAAATTCTGACCTGATCCCGAGGTTGCGGGCATTCCGGGCCCTTTCGACGCCCCCGACTCTTCCGGCGAAAAAGACAACGGTTGTCGGTTCTTGCCGGAGAAACTTGCGATTCTCCGTGGAATTTGAGATGCCGCAGATGATGGCTGCAGCGAAGGGAGTCGAAAAGGCAGGCGAGTCTCGCAAGCCGAACTACGGGGCGACCAAGCGTTGCCTGCAAGTCTTTCTGGAACTTTTGCGGACTCCGGGGGGACGCGATTTGGAGACCCTCGCAGACCAGCTGGACGTCTCGTCTCGAACGATGACCCGCTATACCAAGATCCTGCAGGAGTCTTTATTCGACGAGACCAACCAGCCTCTTGTCGAAGTCCGTCAGCAAGGGGCTCGTCGGCATTTGCGTGTCCGGGGCGCCGAAGTCGGTGTCGATCCGGCCGCACATCAGGCTGCAGCGATGTTTTTCTCGGTGGCAGCTTTGCGTGCGCTGCGGGGGACAGCGGTGGGCGAGAGTGGCGACGTTCTGTGGCAACAGACGCTGAAAAAACTTCCGTTGAAGACGCGGGAAGCCCTCGATCAAATCGAGAAACGCTTTTTCTATGTGCCGTTCGCGCCAAAGGATTACCGGGATCACGATGAGGTGCTCGATGTCCTTTTTCAGGCCGTATTGAGGCGTCGCACGGTGCGTCTTGCGTATCGCAAGCCGTCGGGGCGACGAAATTGGCATTCCTTTCATCCCTTCACGATGGTGTTGTACCGGGACGCGATCTATATCCTCGGGGCATCCGATCGACACGCACATCCTATTTACCTTGCGGTGGATCGCATCGAGGAGCTTGAGGTAACCGGAGAGAAGTTCCGCATTCCCAAAGACTACGATCCCGAAAAAATGACGCGTGACGGGTTCGGCATCTGGAGTGGAAAGGAATGCGAGGTTGCCTTGCGTTTGTCGGGCCGCGCGGCCGAGCAGGTTCCCGAGCGCCTGCACCAAAGAACCGTTCGGCTGTCGACCACTCAAGGTGGCGACGTTTTGCTGAAGGCCAAGCTGCGCGGGTGGCAGGAGTTGGCTTGGTGGATTCTCTCCTGGGGACGCGACATCGAGGTCCTGAGCCCATCCGATCTGCGCAAATATGTCGCCGAGGAACACCAGGCGGCGGCGCGTCTTTATAACGGAGATTAGCTCGGCGAGAGTCGGATGACCGGGATCTTGCGCGTGGTTCGAGCCTGATAGTTGTCGAAATCCCCGTAGGATTCCATTGCGAGCGCCCAGAGTCGTTCCCGGGTTTCGCCCTCTGGCACGGTCTCGGCGCGGTAGTCGACACGCTTGGGCCCGATCTCGAAGGTGACCTCGGGATTGGCGACCAAATTGAGGTACCAGAGTGGGTGCTTGGGCATCCCGCCTTGTGAGGCAATGATGATCACGTCCTCGCCGTCTCGCGCAAAACAGAGCGGGATATCAAAGATCTTCCCGCTCTTGCGACCCGTGACCCGCAAGATCCCGACTTCGCCGTCTCCGAAAAAGCTGCGTCCCCATGTGCCGCCCGTGGCCCGGTAGATCCAGGTGTTGATGCGGCCGCCAATCTTCAGAAGGGGTTTTGCGATTCGCAGCTGGGCTTCGGTGGAGGGCGGGTATTTGGGCTTCTCTTCACTCATGGGGAGCTTTTATCCTGCTTTGCCCCTCTCTGCATCTTCCCGGGTGACGCCGCGAGCCCTGATGCGGATCGACCGCCATTCGCTTCAGTCGCCAGCGAGAATTTGTGCAAGCTCGTCGTCATGCTGGCCGAGCAATGGTGTCGGGGCACGGTACCCGGCCGTTGCCTGACTCATGCGGAAACCGTTGCGCTCATAGAAGCGTTCGCCGAGAATTGGGTGCTGCAAGGTTTGGAAGTGGTCGCGGGCACGGAGCGTGGCATCTCCAAAGACGTCACCGAAGTCGGCTACGGGAACTGCCTCGATTCCGCGTTCCTGCAGGCGCGTGGCCAAAGCTTCGGCGTCGAGCTCCTTGGTGGCCTGGCGGATTTCGCTTTCCAGTGAATCGAGATCCGTCTGGCGCTGGGCCGCACGGGCGCGGCCTTCTGTGGCGAGGTTCAGTTCCTCGGCCAGCGAAACCCATTGCGCGTCGGTGTGGCAGGCGATGGCGATCCAGCGTTCTTTGCCACGGGTGGGAAAGACGCCATGCGGTGCCGCGTCCGGATGCCGATTTCCGTTACGTGTGCCCGCTTTCCCGGTCTGGGCGTAGGCGAGCAGCCAGGGCCCCAGAGCATACTCGGCCGCCTCGACCTGCGAGAGGTCGTAATGCCCGCCTTGTCCGTTGCGGCGCCTGCGGAGCAGGGCGGCCGCAGCCAGGGTCGCGGTAAAGCGAGGCGCCAGCGAATCCGTGATCGTGCCGTAGGGGCCGAGAGGTTCGCGATCCGGCCATCCGGTGAGGAAATTATAGCCCGCGAGCGCCGAGCCTTGTCCGCCAAACCCGGGGTAGTTGCGGTGCGGGCCAGTTTGTCCGTTCAGGCAGGTGGAGATCATGATCAGGTCGGGTTGGTCGGCCACCAGAGACTCGAAGTCCAAACCGAAGCCCCTCATGGCGCGGGGGGCAAAGTTTTCCAGAACGAGGTCGGACCACTGGATCAGGTCGCGGGCGCGAGCGAGACCTGTGGGGTCCTTGAGGTCCAGGGTGATGCTTTTCTTGCCCGGGTTCAGCGCGCTGAAGAGAGGGGAGCCCTCGAGCCCATGCGGGCTGGCCTGAGCCCACATCGCCCTCAGGAAATCGGGTCTTTCTCTGGATTCGACCTTGATGACGGTAGCACCGTTTTCCGCAAAGTAGCGGGCTGCGATCGGTCCGGCGGCGCCGCTGCCGAATTCGACAACGCGAAGGCCCTCCCAGCAGCCCTGATCCGGCGTGTTGCTTGTTGCCTCGACGGCCTGGGAGAGGCCGGTATCGGGGCCGCTTCGCCAAAGTGCCATCCGCGCCGGCAGCCCGCGGAGCTCACCCTCGGTATGAAAAACTTCTCGGTCCTGATTTTGCGCCCGCGCGAGAATCTCGTCGGGGCCTGCCGCCGGGGCCAGCATCAGGTTTGTCTCGCACGCAAGTTGGTACCATTCCCGCATCGAGCGACGAGAGAAGAGTTTGCCGAGCGGTTCCTCCAGCGATCGTAGCTCGGCTTCCGCTGCGGTTTTGGCGTCATAGCTCAGCCAATCCCGCTCCTCCCATGCCGGGTTGAGCAAGCCTTCCTCGCGCAGCAAGTCGGTCAAAATCGCCAAACTTTTGAGCCGCGCTCGACCGCCCCGCAAGCCGAAACTCACATACCCATCCCGGCAGCGCCAAATTTCGCGCGTGCGTCCAGTGACAGCGCCCTTGCGCAATCCGCGCTCACCGGTACCGGGGAAATTGCCCGGGCCGCCCATATTCGCGCTGAGGATGGTCTCCTGCATCGACAGATCCACGATTTGTGGCCGTCCGCTGGCCAGCGCCGTGAGCGCGGCGAAGGCGGCTTCCGGTCCCGTGTGAGCGTAGGCGACAGGTTCGGCGCATCGGACGGGGGGACGGTCAGGCTCGCCTGTGGCGAAGAGGTTGCCCGTGGAGGCCAGAATTCCGAGGTCGGTTCCGCGCCAATGGGCCCGCGGGCCGATGGCACCGAAAGGAGTGATGCGGACCCAGACGGATTGCGGGGCGATTGCCGGGTCGAGCCTTCCGAAAGGAGTAGCGTCAGGCGTATCGAGAATGATGTCGGCGTGGGAGAGCCGAGCGGGCAGGTCGGCTGGTCGATCAAGTCGTTCCAGTTTCTTGCCAAGGCTCCATGCCCGATGACGCAGCGACTGCCCATGGTCGTCACGGGGCGCTGTAGCGCGCAGAGGATCGCCCTCAGGGGCTTCCAGACGAACCACGCTGGCCCCGAGATCAGCGAGAATCCTGCCGGTCATCGCTCCGGCTTCTCCGGCCAGATCGATAACCTCAATACCGCGCAGGGGCGTATCTGTGGAATTGGCAGCCATGGCCGTCTCTCCTCGGGCTCGGCGCGCCTCAGGTGAAGCGATTGAGAAGGTTTTCGAGCATTTCCTGTCGCGCGCTGCGTGGCGAGGGGTCCAGACTTTGATCACGGACCCGTTTGTCCAGATCGGCAAGAGACGCCTCCCCGCTCAGGATCTCCTTGCCAAGAGAACCCTCCCAGCCATCGTAGCGTTCATCGACGTGCGCTTGCAGAGCGCCATCAGCGAATAGCGCTTCGGCGCAAAGAAGCGCTCGGGCGAGTGTGTCGATCCCGCCGATATGGGCATGGAAGAGGTCCTCGGGTGCGATACTCTGTCGCCGCAAATGGGCGTCAAAGTTGAAACCGCCGCTGTCGAGTCCGCCGGCTTTGAGAATCTCGAAAAGAGCAGGCGTCAGCTCGACGTGATCGTTGGGGAATTGGTCGGTATCCCACCCGTTTTGGGGGTCGCCTCGGTTGGCATCCACGCTACCGAGCATGCCTTCGGCGAGCGCCCAGGCAATTTCGTGATGGAAGGAATGTCCGGCCAGAGTGGCATGATTGACCTCGATATTAAGCTTTACTTCTTTTTCCAGACCAAAGCGTCGCAAGAAACCGATCACGGTAGCGGCATCGGTGTCGTATTGATGCTTGGTCGGCTCGCAGGGTTTCGGTTCGATGAGAATGGTGCCGGAGAAACCGATGCGATGCTTGTGTTCGACGACGAGACTCAAGAACCGCCCGAGTTGTTCCTGCTCACGGCGCAGGTCGGTGTTGAGCAGCGTATCGTAGCCCTCGCGTCCGCCCCAAAGCACATAATTTTCGCCGCCAAGCCGATGCGTCGCCTCGAGGACATGCTTAACCTGGGCGGCCGCATAAGCGAAGATCTCCGGGTCGGGATTGGTAGCGGCACCGGCGGCGTAGCGGGGATGACCGAAAAGATTGGCCGTGCCCCATAGGAGTTTGGTGCCGCTGCGTGCCATCGCGGCTTCGACGTCTTCAAGGATCCGATCAAAAAGGTCACAACTCGCGGCAAGAGTGTCTCCTTCCGGGGCGATGTCGCGGTCGTGAAAGCAGAAATAGGGATTCCCGAGCTTCTCGAAGAACTCGAAACCAACGGCGACCTTCTGCCTTGCCTGCGCCATCTCGTCGCCGCCCGCGGCATGCCAGGGCCGGTTGAGCGTCGGCGCCCCGAAAACATCACTGCCGGGCGCGCAGAGGGTATGCCACCAGCAGACAGCAATGCGCAGATGGTCCTCCATTCTGCGGCCGTGCACCATTCGATCGGCTTCGTAGAACCGATACGCAAAGGGGTTGCTGGACCGCGGTCCTTCGAAGGGGATTTTTCCGATGCCGGGAAAGAACTCTTGCATACAGGGGTGGTATCACAGCAGGCCAACTTGCCAACGCCCGGGGTGAATCCGATGGGTCGGGCTGGAGAAATCGCCCCGGAGGCCTTTGCGCGAGCTTGTGAGCGCTTTAGCTGGTAACGGTTCCGGGGACGTCATGGCACGGGCTCTCCATTTTGTTGCGACCTCCACCCGGGGGATCGAGGAAGTTCTCGCAGAGGAATTGCGAGGTCTGGGAATGCGTCAGGTCAAGCCGCAACGCGGGGCGGTCGAATTTCAGGGCCGCCTGCGTGACGGCTATCGTGCGGTGCTTTGGTCCCGGCTTGCCAGCCGAATTTTTCTTCGCCTCGGGCGGGCGGAGGTGCATGATGCCGATGGTCTCTACGCCGGGGCTCGCGAAGTGGCCTGGGAGGATCATATCGATCGAGATCGCACGATCGCGGTCTCCTTTGTCGGCAAATCACCCGAAATCCGAGACACTCGATTTGGCGCGCTCAAGGTGAAGGATGCCATCGTGGATCGTCTGCGCGATCAACGGGGCGTGCGCCCCGATGTCGATGCGGCAAACCCCGACGTACCCATTCACGTCTATCTCGACCATTCGGTAGCGACCTTCAGTCTGGATCTCTGCGGCGCACCTTTGCATTTGCGCGGAGGTGGCGGTCGGATGTCCGGGGCCGCCCCGTTGCGCGAAACTTTGGCCGCGGCACTTCTCCTGTTTTGTCGGTGGCCCGAGCGATCAGCCGCCGGCGAATCTTTTTACGATCCTTTCTGCGGTTCGGGTACCTTGCTGCTCGAGGCCGCCGGTATCGCGCAACAACGGGCGCCCGCACTCGGCCGGGAGTCTTTCGGGTTTGTGGGCTGGTCAGGTCATCAGCCCGACGTATGGCGGGAACTGCAGGAAGAGGCCCGGGCGAAGCTCCTGCCGATCGAAGAGATCCCCAATCTGCTCGCAGGCGGCGATGTCGACCGGCGCAGTATTCGCGATGCGCGCGCGAATTTCTCGCGGCTTGGCGTCGCGTCCCTGGTCGAGGTGGTGAAAGGCGATATGCGCTCGCTGGCGCCGCCGCCGGACGCCCCGCCGGGTCTTCTGGTGGCCAATCCACCTTATGGCGAAAGGCTCGGGGACCCGGAGGCGTTGGTGGGTCTTTATCAAGAGTTTGGGGACCGCCTGCGGCGCAAGTTTCTCGGCTGGCATGCCGGCGTGATCGTTGCCAACAAGTTTCATGCGGGCGCTCTGGGTCTGAAGCCCTCGGCGCGTCGTCCTGTTTTCAACGGACCCATCGAATGCCGATTTCTCGAGTTTCCGATCTCGGCAAAGCCGCCTGAAAAATCCGGTCCCGGCTGGCGAAGCTGACGCTGCTGCTCAGGCGCGCGCGGCGAGCGAGAGGTCGTGGCCGAGTTTGGCCGGAGGGACAAAGCTGCGTTCGATTTGCGTGATCACGGTCTCGAGGATCTGATCGGGATTCCCGGGCGCGCCGCGTCGCACCCAATCCGCCAGCAGGATCTGCTGGTTGGCGAGCATCAGTCTAGCGGCAACCTCGGGGTCCCCATCGAAGAATGTCCCGTCTTGCATGCCTTCCCGAAAAATCTTTTCCAATTCGGGGACACCCAACTCGATCCGGCCCTCCATATTTTGGGGTCCTTCTCCGATCTGGACGGCCCAGGACTGTCCCTGCCGCAGATGCATGCGCAGGTAGGCGGGATGCGAGGTGAGGAAAGTCAGGTAGCAGCGCACCACCGCGAGGAGCCGGGGCAGGGGGGGAAGGCCTGTATCGATGACGACAGAGGCAAAAAGCTGGCCGATCCGAGTTTCTTCGATCTGTCGGTAGAGCTCCTTCTTGCCTCGATAGGTCGCATAAAGCGTTCGCAGCGATATCCCGGCTTCCGCCGCGATATCTTCCATTCTGCTCTCGCTGAAACCCTTGTGTGCAAAAACCTTTTCACCTGCCTGAAAGACCAGATCCCGGTACATCCGGGTGCGTGCTTCGGCGAGGTCTTGCTTGCGAATACGTGTGGCAGCGGGCTCCATCTCATCAATGCGTAACGATAGGACCGACCCGGATGCAATCGGCCCGAAAAGGCTTGGTTCGCGGGTTGTTTTTCGGGTCGCTGGGAAGGGTCCCTGTGCGGGGGCAAGATTCCGGGCCGATGAATCGGACTCGTCGGCGGTGCTATTCGACGTATCCGAGCGCGCGCAGTCCTTCGATCTGTTTCTCGCTGCGTCCCGGAGCGACTTTTGGCCCCGAGATCCATTGCGGAGGTGCGCCTTCCGGGGTCAAATTTTCCGGATAGGAATCATCCCGCATCCAATGTTCCAAAACTTCGGCGGCAGGTGACTCGACCCAGTCTCCTGCCTCGGGCTCAGCGATAACCGTCGCTGCCAGAGGGCTGTCGGTCTCGCGGAATTGGCCCGTTTGTCGGCTTTGCACCTTTCCTTGGGCATCTCGTCGAACGGTCCATTTCCGGTTGCCGGAAATGGCGGCGCGAATCTGCTTTTTACGGCTGGTCGCTTCGAGCGAAACAGGCGCTTCGGCGGGGCGGTCGCCAAGTGGAAAACCATCCATATAGGTGGGCACCGGCAGGCCCAGCCAGGCGAGAACCGAGGGTGCGATATCCATCGTGGAAACGGGTTGGGTCGAGACGCCGTCGGGATTGCCGGGACGCCGCACGGCCAGCGGCACCCGCATGACCGGTTCAAGGGTGTCGTAACCGTGCGTGAAGTAGCGGTCGGCGTCGGTCATGGTCTCCCCATGATCGGCCGTGAAAATAAAAATCGTGTTTTCCACAAGGCCGGCTGTCTTGTACTCGTCGAGCAGTCGGCCGACTTCGCGGTCCATATAGGCAATTTCCTCGTCGTAGCGGTCGATATAGAGGAGTCCGTCGGTAGGGTCTTCCTTGAGTCGGGTATAGCGCGGGACTCGATTCAGGGGGATTTCCTGACGTCCTTCGTGGGAAAAGCTGCGAGGCTTGTCGGCCGGCGATCGGTAGGGACCGTGCGGGTCGATATAATGAACCCAAAGGAAATGGGGCGAGGCGCTCGAGGCGCGATTCCCGAGCCATTCGAGTGCGGCGTCGGTGGTCCGAGAGGCGCGCCGTTCCCAGACCTTTCGGATGCCTTCGCGTTCATCGACAAAATCATCGTAATGGTCGAACCGTTGATCGAGGCCGGTGGCTTCTGCGGTCAGGACGATGTTGGAGACGATGGCGCTCGTATCGTAGCCGTTGGTGGTCAGGATATCGGCCAATGTCGGGATGTCGTCGCCGAGGTGCCTGTAGAAAAGTCGGACGCCGTGGTTTTGCGGCAGGCGACCGGTCAGGAGGGAGACCACGCTCGGCGCAGTGCTGGCTTCTGCGGCGTAGGCATTCTTCCAAAGTTCGGACTTGCCGAAAAAGGCGTCGATCTCCGGGCTGGTCTCTCGAGGGTAGCCGTAGAGGCTTAGATGATCCGGCCGCAGCGTGTCGATGCTGATCAGGACGACGTTGTCTTGTCGCGGCGGGGCACTCTCGGTGATCGAGGCTTCCTCCTCGGGAAAGAGGAGGTCGACGGTGAGAAACGCGGCGCCAGTGCCGGCCACCAGGGCGACCAGAAACAAGATTAGATGTTGTTGCCACTTCAAAATTGCCTGACCCCCAGTTCGATTCAAGCAAACTACCCGGACCTGAAACCGACGGTCAAGAACTCGCCTGGTCGGATGGATGCTGATTCGAGGACTGTTCCTGACGGTGGCGCTACAGGTCCGAAAGGCCCCGACGCGATTCCGCCTAGGTGCTGCGGGTATCCTCGAGCCAGTCCGGCAAGTTGATCTCCGGGTTGGGTAACTTCCTCGCGTTCTTTTGTTTGAGGAGTCGCTCAAAGCCTTCGGGGTCTGCCGCCCAGGAGCGTGGGTCGCCCATCATGACCTCAAACAGGACAACACCTTCCGGACCTGCAACGAAGGGGCCGAAAGCTGCTCCCTGGTCGAGGGTGATATGCATGCCTGCACTGCAGACAACGTCGCCGCAGCTCATTTCTCCCGAAATCACGTAGAGGATGTGATCGCTATTATGGCCGTGCTTGTGAATCATCATCCCGGGGTCCCAGTCGGCGACCAGGGAAAGGCAATTTTTGGAAAATTCAAGCCACTTCTCTCGCACGCAGGCTCGACGACCATCGATTTCGACCGCCCGCACCTCTTGCCATTTTTCTTCATCTGCATGTCTGAATCTGGGCTTCTGCATGGGTGCTCCTCCGCCCCCTCGGGGCTCTGTGGTGGTCGACCGCTCTTGCACATGGGGCCTTCTATTCGATCGGACGCCCTTAAGGTGCTGCGGCAAGAAAATTCTGGACTCGAGCGCGGACTTCGGGATGGCTGATCAAGCCATGATCCAAATCGGGCCACTCTTCGAGAAGGGTATTGTCCCCGCTCCATCGGTGCGGCCCGGCGGGTTTCATGCCCAGCGCTTCGGCCAATCGATAGGTTTGCCGCGGCGCGAGAATCCCGTCCTTGCCGCCGCTGACGATCAGCAGCTTTGTATCGCCGGCGGGTCGACTGGCGTAGTCGGCCGGATCGGCGCCTGCCGCCGCTACCTGCCAGGACCAGCGAAGATGGCGACTCGCGGATTGCAGAAGAGGATCAATCACACATTCACCTCCGGGACATTGGCCATGGCCAAAACAGTTCTCACCAGCGCTTTTTCCGCCAAGGCAGGTCAGCATCGGAACGCCGCTTCCGGCGACCACCTGGAGGAGGAGCCAGTCGGCCAGATCCGCGGAAGGTGCGACCAGTGCCATCCGATCGATCTCCGGCACGATGGCGCGCACGAGAATCCCGGTCATTCCGCCGAGTGAGTAGCCGAGATAGCGAATAGCGCCGGCGGTCGGCGCCCGGTCGCCCGGCACCGCCAGGCCGCATTGGCGGACTTGCCGGATCGCGGCTGCGACATCGAGCGCACCCAACTGGAGGAACCTCGCCAGGCGCGCGGGATCTTGAGCGTTCATGTAGCGATCGCCGTCGTGTCGCATGCCATGGGCGGGCAGTTCGACGGCGACGACGCCGAGCCCGCGAGCGCGCAGGCTGCGGATCTGATCTGTGGCAAATCGCTCCATGCTTCCCCCCAGGCCGTCGACCAGGAACACTAAATCTATCGCTTCCTCTCCCGGCGCGGGCAGGGCGATCAGAAACGGCAACCAAACGATCGAGCCCGATTCATCGAGAGAGGGGAAGCGGCCTCGCCATTTCTCGGCTCCGGGAGCCATTCGATCGGCGCGCAGGGCAACCGGACTGCACGGCAAGGTATCCAGCGCGTCATGCCTCGCTCGAAGCGCGCCTACCGAGTCTGCGATCGATAGCGACGTTATTGAAGCGGAGGGCTCGGCTACCGGCAGAAATCCCACGCGGAGCTTTTCCAACTCGGCAGCGGTGAGTTCATGTTCCAGAAGAATGCGCACGCCCGCCAACGTGGGCACGCCCGTCGCGGTTTCAGCCTGGTCTTCGAGTTGCCGCTGCAACTTGGCGAGAGGAACTTCGAGTTCGGATAACTCGCGCCCGGAGGTCGCCTCGCGGAACGAGGCTTCCATTGAGGATCGGAGTGCCGGCGATGAAGTCCCGGTCTGGAGGGTGCGCACCGGGAGGCCCTCGAGGAGAACTTGGTAGGTGACTCCCGGAGATAGTGCGACCTGCGGTTCGAGGTGCACCAACGAACCATTTCCGAGGGGCCGAAAGCGCGCCGGGATTGCGCCTTCGGGAAGAACTGCGTTCTGACGGCTGACGATCATTTCCGCCAGAATATTACGAATATTGCGGGTCTTGGCTCGCCTCAGCGCATCCGTATCCAATGCCCGCGGGGTCGCGTAGATCGTTCGCAACAGGCGGAGGCATTCGGTCCCGGTGCTCGTGTCGTCACAACGGTTTTTCAGTGCCTCGACCGTTTCGGGTCCAAGTGCAAATTGCTCACGGATCAGATCATCCTTGATTCCACCAGCGGATGCCGGGCTGGCGAGCAAAACGCCGAGCGGCAGGGCCGCAGCCGCGAGGCAGCAGCGAAAGATTTTCTGAAACAGTCTCCGCATCAGGAGTGTCCGGGATTGAGGATGCACTCCTCGAAACTCTCCATCTGATTTTTGACCTCGTCGCCCGGACTGTCACTGGTCTTCGAGTCGCCACAAGAGGCCGCAAGAAGCAGGCCGATGGCGAGTAGAAAGCGTTGTTCATGCATTTGATGAGTTTCAGCCAAGTCGGGGGCCGTTTGCAAACGCAGAAATGATGCCTGCACGATCCAGGCGGGCGACTCCGGGGCATTGCGTGCATTGCATGCCGCAATCAGTGGCGGCCGGGGGAGAGGCGGACATCTGATCGCAGGGTCCGGTTTGACGAATCAAGGGCAGGTCGTGCAGAGTATGCGTTTTGTTCTCCGATCCGTCAGGCTCTCTCTCATGACTGCCCAAGCCGCCTTTTACCGCTACATGCTGAATCCCGTGATGCGTGCTCTTTTGCGATCGCCCCTGCATGGGATTGCGAGTGGCAGCATCGGTATCTTGCACTTCAAGGGCCGCCGCACCGGGCGTTCGTTGGACACGCCGCTGAGCTTTATGCGGGAGGGCGAAACGATTTGGCTGCTCTCGGCCACAACGACCCGCTGGTGGATGAATTTTCGCGGCGCTGATGCTCTTCCGGTCGAGATGGAAATCGCCGGAAAATATTATCCGGGTCATGCCCGGCTATTCGAAGGCGATAGTGAAGCGCTGCGTGATGGCGTGCGCCGATTCATCGCCGCGGTGCCGCGGGACGCCCCGATCTATGCGCTGAAACTCGATGCGCAAAAGCAGGTGAGGGAAGAGAGCCTGGCCGCCGGGGCGGCAGATTTGATCGTGGTGCGGGTCGACCTCGGCTAGATTTATTCCGCCCGCGAAATCGATTGCATCCGAGCCTAGAGATCCTCGGATGCGTGATCCAGGCCCATGCGGAGAATGGCTCGTACGTGGTCGTCGGCGAGTTGGTAATACATATGCTTGCCCTCTCGGCGTCGGCTGACGAGCCCATCGGCTCGGAGCAAGCGCAGCCGCTCGGACATTGTCGACATTTTTTCGTCCAGCTCTTCTGCGAGCTCGGTGACGCAATGCTCGCCAGTCATGAGCAGTTCGAGTAGGCGCAGGCGACTTTCGTCGCCTGCGCAGCGGAACAGTGCCGCCGCCCGCTCGATGACTGCCGGCGCGCTGGGCTGATGCTCGTGCGGCTCGTGGCTGCACGAATCATCCGGCGGCGAACGATGGCTTTTGGTCAAACGACGTCCACGCGACCGTGGTCGTCGCAGTGATCGGAATGCGGGTGGTGCAGCACGCCATCGACCAGATAGTCGGTATGATCCCCATGCGGCACGGCAGGGTGTCCGCAACTGGCTCCATGGACGTGCTCGGCCTCTGCGGCGGCCGGTCGGCATCCATCCGGGTTCGTGTCACCGATCTCGACACGACACTCGTCGACGTGTCCTTCGTGGTCGTGATGCATATGGCCATCGTGCAGGTAGTCGACGTGTCCGTCGTGGCGGATCGCCACATGACCGCAATTCGTGCCGTGTGCGTGATTATGTCCGTCGTGCGTCTCGTGCTTCATGTTGAGCTCCTTTTCAATTCATCAATTCAACGATCCATGAAGTATAGAAATGATGCGGGCGAGTCAAGCCCTGTTCCGTCTCGAACCGGTGTCGGGCCGGGCCCTTCCGGGCGGAGCGATGGTCCACAGCCACGCATTGTGGCCGATTTCCTGAGGCAATCCCTTGGAAATTCGTCCAGATCCGTATGAGCCATCCCGCGAAACCTTCGGCGCGGTGGCAGCGACGCCGCGTCCTGTTTCGAGGGTAGGATTACCTGCAGCAATTCCTCCGGAGACGACAGGTTCGGCGTCCGGCGGCATCCCCGGAGAGGTTTGGGCGCGAGATCTCTGCGGCTGCTGGCCGGGGCGGCACAGCTTTCCGGCTGAGCAGTCGGTCTCTTGAATCTGCGATGGAAAGGGGATAATCCCGCAAATTCGGAATTTTCTCCATAGCCCTGACTGTCCGATGCGGCAGCCTTGTTCGGCCGGGATCATTTGCCTGGCGCCAGAGGATACGAAAAATGAAATTGTCTATTTGGTTGGTGGCAGCAGTCATTGGTCTTGGCGCGAACTTCGCGGCCGCGAGTGAAACCGTCGTTGTTGATCGATCCATGTCGGAACAGGAAGTGCTGGATGCGCAGCAAGGATGGTGCAAGGCGTTGCTCGATATCGGCAACGTCCACACGAAAGAAGGCCACGCGGCTGCCAAGGCTCTCGCGGGCCAGGTAATTGATGGGGCGTACGCGTATCAGATGGGCGCCGTTCTCTTTAAGCCCACACTGACGGTGAACCCGCAGACCTTCCGTACGACCCGCGATGGCGCGCTGTCCTATTTTGTCGGAGGAGACTCGGCGTTCCCCAACGACGATGGTTTTGCGCTCAAGGGCTGGAAGAAGTGCGAGATCGAAAACGCGGCCATCTTCATTACGGGCGATAGCGCAACGACCATGGGGAAAGTGCATTTTACCGACAAGGACGGAAACAAGACCTCGGTCGACAAGACCTGGGTGTTCGTCAAAGACGACTTGGGAACGCCGAGAATCGCCACGCACCATTCGTCGCTGGAGTATCAGCCCTAGAAATTGGACCAGGCCGCGCGGGCAGGTCCAACGAGCAGGGCTGCGCGGCAAAGACCGATTGACTTGCTTGGCGCTCGGCTAGCCCGAGCCCTGAGCTTCGGGGCTCGGCTGACCAGCCAGAAGTCTGCATGCGCCCCCGGCACGGGCGCTGGCCCGGCCTGCCGCGCCCTCCTCAGGGCTACCAACTCCGTGATGGCCAAAGGCAAGCTCGAATACAAAGCCGGGCTGATTTTCGAGCGTGTGGAGGGAGGGCGATCCGCCCCCGGACCTGCGCTTGCTGGTCAAGGATCCCGACGGTGACGTGCGGCTCGACCTTGATATGCCGGCGGGCCTCGGGACAGCCATGCTTCCCTTGGCTAAAAGAGGTTCCATTCAGTAGGCTGAGCCTCCGAGGTTTCAGGGTGATGGCGTTAGCATGAAATGGAACATTCCGACCCGTGACGGCGGATACAAAGCCGCGGCCTTGGCGCGTCAGGCGCGTTTGACCAAGCCCGCAGGCGCTCTGGGTGCATTGGAGGACGTCGCGGTCTGGTTGGCCGATATCCAGCAGTCCGACCAACCGATCGCTGACCCTGCGGCGACCATCGTATTCGCATCGGATCACCCCGTTTCCCGGATGGGCGTGAGTGCCTACCCGCGCGAGGTGACGCCGATGATGGTGATCAACCTCGCAACCGGCGGCGCGGCCGCTTCGGTTCTGGCTCGGATGAACGGCATCCCTCTTCATGTTGTGGATGTAGGCACCGAGGCCTACCCCGACCCCCAACCGGGACCGGGACTCCATTGGACCCGCGTCGATCCGGCAGGGGTCGTTGGCGACCTTGTAACGTCGGATGCAATGGACGAGCGCGCGCTCGAGGCTGCCCTCAAGGCAGGCGCAGAGGCCGTGGATGCGTTGCCTACGGGAACCCGGATCGCGATCTTTGGCGAAATGGGCATCGGCAACACCACCCCGGCGTCCGCCATCAGCGCTCGCTTGATGCAAACGACGGCAGCCGAAGTGGTCGGCCCCGGAACGGGCGTGCAGGGCGAAGCATTGGAAGCCAAACGCGCCCTGGTCGAGAAGGCTCTTGACCGAACGCTAGGTACAGACGAACCCCTTGCCGTGCTTCGCCGATTGGGTGGACGTGAGATCGCGGCCATTGTCGGCGCCATGGGGCGAGCGGCAGAACGGGGCATGGCGATCCTGGTTGACGGGTTCATCGTGAGCAGTGCAGCGCTGGTAGCCGCCCGACACGATCCGCAAATACGTGACCATATGTGGTTTGCTCATCGCTCCGGCGAGCCCGGCCATGCTCGGATTCTCGCATCATTAGGCGCCTCTCCCCTGATCGATGCCGGCATGAGGCTGGGCGAAGGGAGTGGCGCCTTGGCCTCCTTGCCGCTGATCCAGGCCAGCGTTGCCTTGCACAACCAAATGGCGACGTTCGAAGAGGCCTCCGTGCCCGACAAGGCAGAGTGATGCCGGAGTGGTTGCGCGCATTTCGTGCCTCGTTCACGTTCCTCACGAGGATACCGGTGGGCGGGTTCCCCTATCCGCCCAAAACCTGGGAATGGATATCCATCTGGTTTCCTCTGGTGGGTGCCCTGATCGGCTTGCTGCAAGTTCTGGTGTGGGTAGGACTGGACGGCTACTCGGATCCCACCCGGGCGATCGTTGTCGTCACCCTGGGCATTCTGGTGACCGGCGGATTTCACGAAGATGGTCTGTCCGACTCGGTCGATGCACTTGGGGGAGGCTACGACCGGGATAATGTGATGCGGATTCTCAAAGACAGCCGCATCGGTGCCTTTGGTGCGCTTGCCTTGATCGTCGCTCTATTGCTCAAGGTAAGCCTGCTGGTTGACCTGGGCGCTCTGGCCCCGGTCGGTCTGGTTCTGGGCCAATCCTTGTCGCGAGCCTTGCCGGTCATGCAGTTGGGACTGCAGCCCTATGCCCGAAGAGACGACCCCCAATCCAAATCGCGAGATGTGGCGCGGTCTGGCCGGGTGCAGGCGCTGATCGCCATGGCTTGGGTCGTATTGATCGCTGGGGCGGCTTGGGCTTGGGGCGTCCCGGCCCGGGGGATCCTGGAGGCTCTTTTCGGGATGGTGGTGGTCGGTGTGGTGCTGGGGGTTTATTTCCAGCGACGTGCCGGCGGGTTGACCGGAGACTTCATGGGAGCACTGCAGCAGGTTTCGGAGTTGGTCATTTTGATGGCGCTGGTTTCGACGTGACGATCTGGACGCTACGTCACCCTCCTGTGGACCGCCAAGGCAGGTGTGTGGGGCAAACGGTCATCGAGACCACCATATCCGGTGCGGACGCCGTTGCATTGGCCATGGAGGCGGCGCCTTTTCGGCCGGGAAAGTTGTTCAGTTCGGACCTTCCGAGATGCGCGACATTGGCCCGTGACTTGGCGGCGGCCTGGTCGGTGCCGGTGCGCACGGATGCTCGGCTGCGCGAGATGGACTTCGGAGAATGGGAGGGCCGGACGTACGATGCGATCGACGCCGAGGATGGCCCGCGTTGGCGCGCATGGTGTGCGGACTGGCAGACGATAACGCCCCCGGGTGGAGAATCTTTGCATGCCTTTGCCAGCCGAGTCGGGGGGTGGTTGGAGGACCAGGCGCCGTCACCCACAGACGCGATCGTGACCCACGCAGGCGTCATTCGCGTCTTTCGAGCCTTGGGTGGGGCCACTTGGGAGGAAGCGATGGCATCTGACAATCCTTTTCTGGGCTGGATCCAGCATTCGATCCAGCATTCGATTCAGGACCGGTTTCGAAGACCAAGTATCTCCAGTTAGGCAAGGCCGCCCAATGGCCTCGCGAAGAGAAGGAAGGATATCCCCAGTGCTGGCGCGGGATAGTCGGACATCGCGAATCGCGCTTGTTCTCTCGCTGGTCTTGCTGCAGCTTCCCGGAGCTTCCCGGAGCGGCAGCCGCCCCGGAGTTTTGCGCCAAGCCTCAGCGAGGGTCGGGCGGTCGCTCCCCACCGGGCCGCACGCGTGCGGCTGAATCCGAGTCAGCCTCGACCACCTTTGTCTCGCGGCTCTCTGGCGTCGGATCCACGGTCTAAAGTCGCCACTTGCCTTCTCTATGTCGCTGAATCTCCATGAGTTTCCCTCGCCTTCATCGAGTTTGGCAGAGGAAGGTCAAGCGACTTCACCATTGACTCCTTCCGACCCCATTGATTCAATGAGCATATGTACATTGGATATACCGAGGAACAGGAAGCGCTCCGCAGTGAGCTTCGCTCGTACTATGAGAATTTGCTGACCCCGGAAGTCGTCCGCGGTCTTCACGAGGGGCAGGGCACCGGTGAGGTGATGCGCTCGGTTGTGAAGCAGATGGGCGCGGACGGATGGTTGGGCGTGGGCTGGCCGCAGGAATACGGCGGCCGTGGTCTCAGCCCGATCGAGCAATTCATCTGGTTTGATGAATCGATGCGCTCGGGAGCGCCTGTGCCGATGCTGACCATCAACACCGTCGGTCCCTCGATCATGAAGTTCGGCAGCGAAGAGCAGAAGTCCTTCTTCCTGCCCAAGATTCTTAAAGGCGAGATTCATTTTTGTATCGGCTACACCGAGCCTGCCGCCGGTACCGACCTTGCGTCCCTCACCACCAGAGCCGACCGCGAAGGCGATGAGTTCGTGATCAACGGGCAGAAGGTTTATACCAGCTTGGCCGGCGACGCCGATTTCATCTGGCTTGCTGCGCGCTCGGACCAGGAGGTCGCCAAGCATAAGGGCCTGTCGATTTTCGTCGTCGACATGAAGACGCCGGGGATCAAGGTCGACCCCATGACGTTATTGTCCTCGCATGACATCAACACGACATTCCTCGATGACGTGCGAGTGCCCGCCTCGGGCGTGGTGGGGAATCCGGGCGACGGCTGGGCGTTGATCACCAACCAGCTCAACCACGAACGCGTGACTCTTTGTTCCGTCGGTATGCTTTCCGGTGCCTATGAGGCTTGTATGGATTGGGCCCGCGAAACCCGGATGCCGGACGGCAAGCGCGTGGCGGACCAGGAATGGGTCCAGGCCAACTTCGCCAAGATCCGGGCCGGTCTGGAATACCTGAAGTTGCTTAACTGGAAGGTTGCCTGGGCCTCCGAGCAAGGCCCTCTGGATGTGGCGGATGCCTCGAGCATCAAGGTCTACGGGACCGAGTTCTATCTGGATTCGGTTCGCATGCTGATGGAGGTGCTCGGTCCTCGCGGTTACCTGAGCGCCGACTCCGAAGCGGCCGTGATTGGCGGGCGTCTCGAGAATCTCTACCGCTCCTTGCTGATCCTGACATTTGGTGGCGGCACCAATGAGGTCCAACGAGATCTCATCGGATTGTTCGGGATGGGTTTGCCCCGGATTCCTCGTCACTAAATCCCGAAGATACAAGTCAAGGCAGGCAGAGAGCAGGAGTCGATATGGATTTTTCGTTGAATGAAGAACAAACCGCGCTGGTCGATCTGGCCGACCAGATTCTGACCGAGAAGGCAACGCATGAAAGTATCCGCGCCATCGAGCGCGCCGAAGGCCCACGCTTCGATGCCGATTTGTGGAAGACTTTGGGCACCAGCGGGTTGATCGGTGTGGCCTTGCCGGAAGCCTATGGTGGGGCCGGCATGGGTTTTCTGGAATTTTCGGCGATTCTCGAAAAGGTCGGCAAGACGGTCGCACCGGTGCCATTGCTCGAGACCGTGGTCCTGGGGGGCATGCCTCTGGCCGCTCACGGAACCGAAGAACAGAAAAAAACACTTTTGCCCGCGATTGCCTCGGGCGAGCAGATCGTCACCGCCGCTCTTCTCGAGGATTTGCGGGAACCGGTGGATCCTGGCACGACAGCGGCGGCGGACGGAAATGGATGGGTTCTCGACGGCCACAAGATTGCGGTGCGCGCTGCGGAACTCGCCAGCCAGATTCTGGTGCCGGCGAAAACCGCGAACGGGATCACGATCTTTCTTGTGGATCCCACAGCTGACGGCGTGCATCTGACCGCACTGGATACCACGACTGGTCAGCCCGAGGCCGATATCAGGCTCAACGGGGTTCGGGTCGCGTCCGAGGCGATCGTCGGCGGCCTCGATCAGGGCGCGCCGATTGTCGCGGAAATGGTCTTGCAGGCAAATGCCGCACTTTGTTCCTACGCGGTCGGTGCTTGCGAGTCGGCCTTGGCCCTGACGTCGGATTATATCAAGACCCGCAAGCAATTCGATCAGCCGATTGCGATGTTTCAGGCCGTCGCCCACCGGGCTGCAGATTCCTACATCGATACCGAAGCTCTGCGACTTGTGGCCCGCCAGGCTGCCTGGCGAATCTCCGAGGGATTGCCCTCGGAGACCGAAGTAGCGATCGCCGCCTATTGGGCCACCACCGGTGGGGATCGGGTGCTTCATGCTGCCCAGCACCTCCATGGCGGTGTCGGTGTGGACCGGGACTATCCGCTGCATCGCTTTTTTCTCGCCATGCGGCATCTCGGTTTGACCATGGGCGGTGAAAGTCGCCAGCTGCAGGCATTGGGCCGGTTGGTGGTGGATTAGGGCGCATGCAGGAGGCGCCGCCTCTTTGGATATTGGCGGGAACAAACCCGTCGGCTCCGGCGCTTGTGGATGCTCGCGGCTCGATGTCCTGGCTCGAACTCGAGGCGCGGACCAACCAGCTCGCCCGCGGAATTGAGGGTCTCGGGCTGGTGCCCGGGGACCATATCGTTCTCTCGGCAAGCAATCGGCGGGAATTTATCGAAAGCCTTCTTGCCGGCATGCGTGCCGGGATGGTGGTGACACCGGTCAAGACCGGTTGGCGCGCCGAAGAGTTGGCCTATGTGCTTCAGGACGCCGATACGCGCCTGGTGATGACTGACGGTGCCGTGGCTCGCGAGACCGCCGACGCACAAGCCGTCCCGGTTCTGGATCTGGATCAGGGCGTCGGGAAGAGTCCCGGGCAGGGTGTCGAGCAGGGTTTCAATCAGAGTTTTGAGGACTGGCTGTCCGAGCAGGACGAAGCACCCTTGCCGCACGATCGATGCGGCGTCCGCATGTCCTATACCTCGGGCACGACGGGGCGCCCCAAGGGTGTGATGCGGGCGATGGATGTCGCGCGGCCGTTTGCCGATGCCTTTGCGGCGAGTTCCCAATTTGCACGCATCCTTGAGGTGCCGAGCTTCGGGCCCCATTTGAATGTCTCGGCGCTTTTTCATGGGGCACCTCTGGCCTTCAGCCTATCGCTTCTGGCAGCCGGGGCGCCGATGCATATTTTGGGTCGCTGGGATGCCGAACTCGCGCTCGAGGCACTTGCCGACGGAATCCATTCGACCTGCATGGTGCCCACGATGTTCCGCCAAATTCTGAGTCTGCCCGAGGAAGTGCGCGCGCGATTTTCGGCACCCGCGCTCAATTGCGTCCTGCACGGTGGCGAGCCCTGTCCGCAGCCTCTGAAACACGAGATGCTTGCGTGGTGGGGCCCGATTTTGACCGAGTATTACGGCATGACCGAAGGGGGCATGACAGTCGCCAATGCCCGCGAATGGCTCGGCCGGCCCGGGACGGTGGGGCGGGCCACGCGAGGCATGTCCGTGGAGATCCGATCACCGGAGGGCGAGAAACTGCCCGCAGGATCCTCGGGGGTGATTTATTTCCGCAATCCGGCCGGACGCACCTTCCGCTACCGCAATGAACCCGAGAAGACCGACGACGCCTATCTCGACGAGGGTGCTTTTACGGTGGGAGATATCGGTTTCCTCGACGACGAGGGCTATTTGTTTATCTCGGGCCGTAAAGCGGATCTGATCGTGTCGGGTGGGGTCAATATCTATCCGGCCGAGATCGAGGACCTGCTGCATGGACTCCCGGAGGTCGCCGATGCTTGCGTGACCAGTGAGCCCGACGAGATCCGCGGCGAGAGCGTTGTTGCCTGCCTGGTGCTCGCTCCGGCGGCGGCTGCCGAGCAAGACGCGGCAGTGGCGCGAATCGAAGCTGCCTGCGAGCAACGTCTGGCCGGGTACAAACGGCCCCGTCGCTTTCTGGTCCGCACGGAGGTGCCGCGCGACGGCACGGGCAAGCTCTTGCGCCATCAGGTGCGCCAGGAGCTCTGGGGCGATCGCTCTCCGTTTGCGGGGTAGGGATTGTTGCGTTTGCGTCTTGCAAGTCCGGCTTTCGCCTGAGAGTACTCCGAGAAGTGGCTGATAATTCGATTGAAACGGGGCTGGCAAGATTTGTTGCGGCAAAGCTTCCCGACGTGAGCAATGTTCTGGTCGACGAGGTCGATCGGATTCATGGGGGAGCTTCGCGCGAAACCTACCGACTGCGGCTGCAGTACGATGAAGATGGGCAGACCCGGGAACGCCGGTTGATCCTGCGGCGCGACCCCGAGGGGAGTTTGATCGAAACCGAGCGCAGCGTGGAATTTGCGGCCTACCGGGCGATGCTCGGCACGGCGATTCCGGTGCCGGAGGCTCTGTGGCTGGAGGAAGGCGACGGCTGGTTGGGTGCGCCGTTTTTCGTGATGGAGGAGCTGCGCGGGTACAGCTCGGACCTGACCGATCTGGTGTCCCCCACCTACGCCCCATTGGCCGACAAGCTGGCCGAGTCCAAATGGACGATTCTCGGCAATTTGGCGCGTCTGGACCCCGCCGATGTCGGGCTCAACGAAGCCTTCGAGGTGCCCGAGCGTGATCAATGCTGGCGTCGTGAGTTGGATAAATGGGAGACCATTCTCGACAAGGAGGAGCGTACGCCGCAGCCCGTAACCCGGGCAGCGATTCGTTGGCTGCGTCGCAATCCGCCCCCGCCGCCGGACCGCATTGGTGTCGTGCACGGCGACTACCGCAGCGGAAACTTCCTTTTCGATACGGAAGGCGTGCAGGCCATTCTGGATTGGGAGATGTCTCATTTGGGAGACCCTCTCGAGGATCTCGGTTGGAGCCTCTCTCCCTTATGGCATTTTGCGAAAGATGATCGAGCAGGAGGGTTGGTTCTCCCCGAGCAGGCAATTTCGATCTGGGAGAAGGCTGCCGGTCGCGAGGCGGATCGGGATGCCTTGTATTGGTGGCAGCTGTTTTCCTGTGTGAAGGGACAAGCAATCTGGGTGACGGCCGCCCGCGAGTACGTCGAGGGTTCCAACAAGGATGTCGTGATGGCGCTGTCGGCGTGGTCGATCGCTCTATCGCAGGATGTGGGGACTCTGGCGGTGATGGAGAGGCGACGATGAGCGTACAACCGATGAAAATTGCGCAGACTCTCGCTGCCAGCTTCTTGATGGGGCAGGTCGTGGCACCGCGTGGGTCCTACGAGACGAAATCTTCGATGCTCGCCGGCGTGCTTCTCATGATGTTTGCCGAGGATGCCGACAAGATGGCCGAACGCCTGCACGAGGAAAATGCCGCGATGCGCGAGATCTTCCGCGATGCCGACGATCTGGTCGAGGATGCCGATCTGGTCGGGCGTCTCGAGGCGTCGATGGTCTCGCAAAACTCCCTGCGTGTCTCGATCCTGCAGGCAGAGAACGACGGGATGCGCGCCGTGTTTGCGGATTTGCAGGCAGCGCTCGAAGAGATCGATTCGCCGCCGGCTGCCGCACTCGAGCAGCGCATGTGGGAGGAGCTGAAGGCTTCCACCCAAAGAAGGTCGCTCGCCTCCCAGCCTCTCTGAGCGCTGTGGCACGGCGGTTTGCGAGTCGGGTCGCGACTCGGGTTGCAATTCCTGTTGCCAAACCGGATCGTCAACACATGATCGATCTTGGAAAAATTGGAATTTGGGCCTTTCTCGACATGATGCCGGCGCAGGAGTCCCAGCGCTGTGCCAAACAGATCGAGGATCTCGGTTTTGGTGCCTTGTGGATTCCCGAGGCGGTGGGGCGCGAGATCTTTACCAGCTCGGCCCTTCTTCTCGCGGGGACCGACAAGCTGGTCGTGGCGACCGGGATCGCGAACGTCTGGGCGCGCGATGCGATGGCGATGGCGTCGGCGCAAAAGACGCTCTGTGAAGCCTACGATGGACGCTTCCTGCTCGGCATGGGCGTAAGCCATGCTCCCATGGTCGATTCCGTTCGTGGACATGCCTACAACAAGCCGCTGACGTATATGCGCGAATATCTCGACAAGATGGATCAGGCGCCGTTTTTTGCGGCGACCCCGGCCGAGCCGCCGCAGCGAGTTCTGGCTGCCCTGCACCCCAAGATGCTCGCGCTGGCCGCCGAGAAATCGGCCGGTTCGCATCCCTATTTCGTGCCGCCTTCCCATACGGCGAAGGCCCGCGAGGCTCTTGGCCCCGATAAATTCCTCGCGCCCGAACAGGCGGTCTGTCTCGAGACGGATCCCGAAAAGGCGCGCGCATGGGCCCGGACCCATATGCAGATCTATATCGGCCTGCCCAACTACCGCCGCAATCTGGAGAACCTCGGTTTCGAGGCGGCCGATTTTGAAAACGGCGGCAGCGATCGACTCGTGGATGCAATTGTTGCCTGGGGCGATATCGAAGTCATTCGAGAGCGCGTGATTCAGCATCAGGAAGCGGGTGCTGATCATGTCTGCCTGCAGGTGGTCGGACCCGATATGTCGCACGTACCGACGGCTGAGTGGGAGACCCTGGCGGCAGCGCTTCTCTGAAGCGGGACCTAGCCGAGAAGGCGGAGCCGAATATCGGCGACGCTCATGAGGGTGTTGGTCCCGGTGTCATGAACCTCGACGCGGGCCAGCGCCTCATCTTCGCGGCAGCGCAGCAAGAACGCCTGGCTTCGGTAGGGCCCCTTGGGCCCCTGAGCCAGGTAGCGGACGGTGAGGTCCTCAGTAATGGCCGAGAACCCGCGCGCGGTCAGCAGCGATTCGGCGGCGGCCTCTGCCAATGCAGCCACAGATCCTCCCTGTAATGTGCCAAACGAGTTCAGGGTATAGTCGGTTCGACGCAGCGTGCAGATGCCGTTTTCGGGGTCCGTCAGCTCAATTCCCGTCTGCTCACGGTGCGCGGCATGCAGGCCACCGCCTGCCGCGCCGAAGGATTTCCGCTCTCGGGCAACCGGCGCGTCGACGGGGTTGAGGTTCAAGGTCAGCTCGGGGCGCTCAATGCGGGCGAACGTCAAGGTCGCATGGCCGACGGGTCTCGGTGTGGCAGGCCCCTCATCTTCGATGGTGACCTCGGTGATGATGTTCCGCCTGCCGGCGCGCAGGATCTCGGCGCGGGCGACCAACGTCGGGCCTGCGGGCGCCTCGAGCACATGCAGGGCCAGATCAGCGGTCGCCATCCAGTCAGGCAGCAGAAACTGGAAGGTGACGGTTGCCCCTGCGAGGTCGGCCAGCGTTGCCAGTACCGAGGCTTCGACCCGACCGTCGGGGGAGAGGACCTCGGGCACCACGGGCATCCGCGATCGAAAGTAGTTTTCGGGCCCGGTTTCCATCTCCAACTGTAGATCGCGAAGAATATGTCGGGGTGGGGGGTATTCGCGGGGTGGGACGTCAGGCGATGACATTCTTCTCCAAGCTTTAGCCGTAAGCAACTGATCTCGCAAGGTTTTCTGGGGGCAGGGTCGTTCCCTATCCCGTCTTCGTCACATGGATTCCGGAATTCGCTCTCTCTGTTGACGGTCGCGGTTATCCAAAGGTACTACTTGTAGTCCAAGATCGACTAACCACGAACGGAGCAAGATCCCATGAAAACCACAATCCTCCCTCTAGCCATCGCGCTGGCTTTCTCGTTTACCGCCGTCCCGGCTGATGCCGCGCTGAGTAACGCAGACAAGTGCGAAGTCTTCCGCGCCAAGACGGAGATGAACTTCGCCAAATGCCTGAAGGTCGCCAATCTGCTGGAGGCGAAAGGCAAGACGGGAGACCGCGCCAAGTGCGTGACCAAGTTCGACCAAGGCATTGCCAAAGCGAAGACCAAGTTTGTGAACGACAAGCTGAATGTCACCGAAGCCGAGTGCAGCCTGAATCAGGAAGCGGTCGATGCGATCAAGGCGCTTGATCTAGTGGCTGCTGGTGTCGCGTTGGCCGATTACGGCCTCGACTCCGGCGACCTGCCACTTTACCAAGATATTCAAGATCTGATTGATGACGCGGTAGATGCCGTCGATATCACCTCGGACAACGCGGCGCTCTGTACGGATGCCGGCGGCACCTATGATGCAGGCACCGACACTTGCACCCCGGGCTACAATTGCACGATTGGCGCGATGTGTAGCGCCTGCGCCGCGAAACATCCGGAGGCTATGGGGTGTTCCCCCAACAATTATGTCGGACACACCGCGGCTACCTCTGGATGCGTTGAGTTTGATTGGGAAGCGAACGTGAGTTTTGTTTCAAATATCAGTCCCACAGGCATCCCTATCAATGGTGCCTTATACTTCCTTACCTGTGAGTGACTAGGCGCACCCCGCCCGTCCCGCACCTGCGGGCTGTTTGAAAAACGACGACGAACACAAATCGATGTCTCCAAACGCCGCGTGCGGCCTGCTCATGAAGCGGGCTGGGCGCGGCGTTTGTGCGTCAAGGCGGACGGTGGAGGTCGAGATGGA